>CAZMBO010000022.1:0-23570 GCA_964564655.1 uncultured Nitrospina sp.
ACGAAATGGCCGGTCTTTCGGAAATTATTGTAAAAACAATTCGGGAGGTAATTCGAGAAATTACTCCGGAGATTGCCAGATCCGTTATCCGTGAAGAGATTGAAAAAGTCAAAAAGATATAAAGAGCCCCTATCCCAACGGATGGGATATTCAATGAAAGTTTTTATTTAAATATGCACAAGCCGTAGATAAGAAAACCCAATTGTGGGAGTTAATATCTTTTTTATCGGTAATATTTTGGTAAAAAGTTATCTTTCCTTTCAAATAAATTAAACTTATTGCGTAATGCCAGAATTTACTTTCAAGTCCAAGCGGGTTAATAGCTTTTCTGCTGCCAGTAATTTTTGAATGATTCAATTAGACAAACAATACGAACCTGGTGAAGTTGAAAAACGCTGGGGACGATTTTGGGAAGAAAAAAATTTTTTCCATGCGGATGAAACCAGAGAGTCTCCTGCATTTTCAATGGTCATTCCACCGCCTAATATCACAGGTCGATTGCATATTGGTCACGCCTTCAACAACACCCTTCAAGATATTCTTGCCCGTTGGAAAAGAATGCAAGGCTGCAATGCGCTATGGCAGCCCGGTACCGACCATGCTGGAATTGCTACTCAAAATGTTGTCGAAAAACAACTGCATGAGGAGGGAACGGATCGTCAGGATCTGGGTAGAGAAGAATTTGTCAAGCGCGTTTGGAAATGGCGTAATGAATCTGGCGGAACCATTACCAACCAACTAAAAAAATTGGGGTGTTCGTTGGATTGGGAACGCGACCGTTTCACAATGGATGAAGGGCTATCAAAAGCGGTGCGTGAAGTTTTTGTTAGCCTCTATGAAGAAGGCCTTATCTATAAGGGTGACTATATAATCAACTGGTGCCCGCGTTGTCATACAGCGCTTTCGGACCTTGAGGTAGAGCATCAAGACATGCAGGGATATTTATATCATTTAAAATATTCTGTTAAAGATAGTGAAGACTTTCTGGTCATAGCTACCACAAGACCGGAAACAATGTTAGGTGATACAGCAGTTGCTGTTAATCCTGGTGATGAGCGTTATCAGCAATACAAGGGTAAAAAACTGATTTTGCCTGTTTTGAATCGTGAAGTCCCGTTAGTAGAAGATGATTATGTTGATATGTCATTTGGTACAGGTGCGTTGAAAGTAACTCCTGCTCACGATCCAAACGATTTCGAATTAGGAAGAAAGCATCAATTAGAAACAATAAATATCATGAACCCAGATGGAACTATGAACTCTCTCGTAGGTTCTACTTACGAAGGATTGGATAGGTTTGAATGTAGAAAAAAACTTATAAGGAACTTAAAAGACTCAGGGGTCCTGATTAAAATTGAAGACCTAAACCATTCGGTGGGTCATTGTTACCGGTGTCGGACCGTAGTGGAACCTTATTTGTCTAAGCAATGGTTTGTGAAGGTTAAGCCTCTCGCTGAACCGGCAATGAAAGCGGTACGGGACGGAAGTATAAAAATAGTTCCCAAATTCTGGGAGAATACCTATTTCGAATGGATGGAAAATATTCGTGATTGGTGCATCTCACGACAGATATGGTGGGGGCATCAAATTCCAGCTTGGAATTGTAAGGCTTGTGGTGAAGTGGTAGTCGCAAGGGAGACACCAAACTCCTGTTCGGCTTGTTCTTCGACCGACCTGGTTCAGGAAACGGATGTGCTGGATACTTGGTTCAGTTCTGCTTTATGGCCATTTTCTACTTTAGGTTGGCCTGAAAAAACCGATAGCCTCAAACGCTTTTATCCAACATCGGTGCTTTGTACTGGATTCGATATTCTTTTTTTCTGGGTTGCCCGGATGATTATGATGGGCTTAAAGTTCATGGGCGATGTTCCTTTTCGCGATGTCTATATTCATGCTCTGATCCGTGATGCAGAAGGACAGAAAATGAGCAAGACCAAGGGAAATGTAATTGATCCCCTAGAGGTGATGGAACAATATGGGACTGATGCCTTGCGTTTTACCCTTGCCGCTTTTGCTGCTCAGGGAAGAGATATCAAACTAGCAGAAGATCGTATTGAAGGTTATCGTAATTTTTGTAATAAATTATGGAATGCCTCGCGGTTTGTATTTATGAATTTGGAGGACTATAAAGGCTCCTGTGCCCTTGACGAAAGATCAAAGTTTTCAAGTGCAGATCGTTGGATATTGAGTCGATTGAATCGAGCCACGAAAGAGGTCAATGAGGCTTTAGAGGCTTTTAGGTTTAACGATGCGGCTTTGACCGTCTATAAATTTATTTGGAACGAGTATTGTGACTGGTATATAGAGCTTACTAAATCTAAGTTGGCCGATGCGGGACCAGAGAGGGTAGCAGCGCAAAATATGTTGATCCATGTTCTGGACTCAGCCCTTAAACTTTTACATCCCTTCATGCCATTTATTACTGAAGAAATTTGGCAAAAACTTCCTCAGGATGAAAATAGCATCATGGTAAGTGTGTTTCCAGAGTACCGGGAAGCACAAACTAATGAAGCGATTGAAAAAGAAATGGCAGTGATAATGGAAGTCATTACCGCTATTAGAAATATCCGGGGAGAGATGAATTTGAATCCAGGGTTGAAACTAAACGTTTTAGTTAAAACTCAGAACCCCGAAATACAACAAACATTACAATATCATAGGGAATATGTCAGGGAATTAGCTCGTGTAGAACAGCTGGAGACAGGCTCGAATATTGAAAAGCCCAAGGTATCCGCGTCTTCGGTTCTCGGAGAAATGGACCTGATTATCCCCCTTGAAGGGATGATGGATTTTCAGGAAGAACGTAACCGTGTAGAAAAAGAGTTGAAAAAAATTGAAAAAGACCTCATATTTTTAGATAAGAAACTCTCCAACCCGAATTTCGTTAAGAAAGCGCCTGCTGATGTTATCGAAAAGGACGAGCAAAGAAAGACATCTCTTTCTGTAAAACAGGCAAAGCTTGAAATTCATTTAAAAACCATAGAACAAGGTATATGTTAACCCTCAAGGGGAAATTGTTTATTTCCTACTTCTTTTTATTTTATGGATGCTAAAGCAGGTACGCTAGCTCGAGGTGAAATTTCGGAACAGTCTCAATGGGATTTGTCGGGATTATATTCATCTAACGAAGCATGGAATAAAGATCTCGAAGTGCTGGAAGGCGATGTTCCAAAATACGACAGCTTCCGGGGAACGCTTTCCCAATCTTTTGTAAAGCTCAAAGAATGCCTTGAGTTTGACATGAGCTTTTCAAGAAGGCTGGAAAAGCTTTATACCTTTGCCCATCTTAAAAATGACGAGGATAAAACCAATAGTTTTTATCAGGGAAATTTTGAAAAGTCGATGAGGCTACTGAATGAAGCCGGGAAAGCATCCAGCTTCATTCGCCCAGAGATCATGGCTATCCCAGAGGAACAAATCAACCAGTTTCTCGAAGAGAAGGAAATGGAGTTTTACAGGTTTCACCTCGAACAGATTTTACGATATCGCGACCACACTCTAACAGATAAGGAAGAGCAGCTTTTAGCGGCATCAGGAGAAATAAGCCGAGCCGCGCGGGAAGCATTTGACATGTTGGATAATGCCGATCTTCAGCTTGGTGAAATCGAGGATGAAAATGGAGAACCGCTTCCCTTAACGCATGGAAATTTTCAGAGTCTGATGCAGAATTACGATCGCCGAATTAGAAAGGAGGCGTTTCACAATTATTATAAAGCTTATGAGTCGCATCGCTTTACATACTCCACGTTGCTTTCCTCGAGCGTGAAAAAAGATTTGTTTTATTCGCAATCTAGAAATTATTCTGGCTGCAGAGCCAAGGCGTTGTTTTCAGAAAATATTGCGGAAGGGGTATACGACAACCTAATCGAGTCGGTTCACCAGAATTTACAACCTCTTTATAAATATTTTGATCTAAGAAAACGTTTATTGGGTCTTGATGATCTGCATGTTTACGATTGCAGTGTGCCACTGGTAAAAAACATCAAATGGCATATGCCATATGAGGATGCGGTAGAAAAAATTAAAATTGCACTACAACCTTTAGGACCTGAATATGTTGAATTAATGGGTGACGGACTTTTGCAAGACAGATGGACGGATCGATACGAAAATAAAGGTAAAAGAAGCGGTGCTTATTCTTCGGGTTGTTACGATTCGAATCCTTTCATTCTGATGAACTATACAGAAGATAATATAAATAGTGTTTACACCCTCGCGCATGAAGCCGGCCATTCAATGCACTCCTTTTATTCGAGGAAAAACCAGCCGTATTTATATTCTGACTACACAATATTTGTTGCAGAGGTTGCATCGACATTTAATGAATCATTATTGACAAGGTTTTTTCTGTCTCAGGATATTGAGCGGGATATGCGGATTTATTTACTTTGTCGTGAAATAGATAATTTTCGTGGTACGCTATATAGGCAAACTATGTTTGCTGAGTTCGAGCACAGAGTTTATGAGGTTGCAGAAAATAACCAACCACTCACAATCGAAACTTTTCAAGAAATCTATAAAGGTTTGCTGGAACTCTATTTTGGCTCGGGTCTGGTGCTAGACGATTGCCTTTCGCTAGAGTGCTTTAGAATTCCTCACTTTTATTTCAGCTTTTATGTTTATAAATACGCAACGGGAATCTCAGCCGCATATGCATTGGCCGAGCGTGTTCTTTCCGGAGGCGAACAGGAGCTAGGAGATTACCTTAATTTTCTTAAATCAGGGGGCTCTAAATACCCAATTGATTTATTACAAGGTGCAGGAGTAGATATGAGCTCACCTGAACCGATAAATACAGCACTCTTAAAATTTTCTGTTCTGGTAGATGAACTTGAAACTTTAACTCTAAAAAATTAATAAAATATTAATCTTATCAAAATTTAAAAGGAACTTTTAAAATGCATAGCACCTTGAAATCATCCTCAACCTTTTATAAAGGAAAACCGTTTTGAGAAAACCAGGGCAGTTCAAAAAAAATAGTGGGAATAAACCAAAACGGGATCCTAATAACCGTCAGGAAAATTCTTCTTCAAGAAGGTCAAATCAAAACCAAAATTCGAATTCGGCAAATTCAGCCTCTGGAAACTCGGGGTCTAAGAAAAAATCAATCCACCCTTGGGTGTCTTCTAGCACAACTTCCTCGCAGGCGCTGACTTCACATATTTTGATGGCAAACAAAAACCAATCGGGAGGAAATTCCAATAACCGTAATAAACCACAGGGGCAGAAAAGAAGGAATCCCTCACGGCAGCAAAGAGAAAATGGAAGTAATGGTGGTTCTAGGTCAAAGAATCATATTGACAGGAAACAGAATGGAAATCGAAACTCTTCCAATGCAAATGTTTCTGCAGAGGACACTCGCATACAGTCAGGCTCTGAGAAAGAATTAGTGGGAAGCCTGGATGCGTTTAGCTTATTTTGCGCCTATCACTTGGGGATTGGGCCAAATAAAGAATACAAACCTTCAAATATAAATGAAATCGCAAGACGCTTTGGGCAAGATCAGGGAGTTGTTAAACAAGCTCTGAAAGAATGCAATATGGACTCGGCATCTCTGCTTAATAAGGATTTCGATATGGCCTTGGCACAACTAGATATACAGGTTGCTCCCGAGGGTATAGATAAAATGGAACTTGCAAAATCCATTTACGAGGAATTTCTGAAAGCACCCAATATAAAAAGGGATTGGAAAAAAATTATCGAGGAAGATCGAAAAGAAAACAAAAAAGTTTTTGGTTGATTTAAGTTGTCTTGTTGCTACTAAAGATTATTAAGGCATAGAGGATTCAGGCTGAAAACGCTTTGCTCTGTCATCTGTTAAAATGCTTCCCGTAGGTACTCGTCGGAAGTTTAAACCTTCTTGGATAATCTGGTCCTGAATTTTTTTTACCCTTCCATTTGAACATTTCAAGTCGTTCATCAAAATTGAAAAGGCGAACAGTTCTCCATCCTTTGATTCAAAAAATCCTGATAACGCGCTGACAAAATTCAAGGTTCCTGTTTTCACTCGTGCCTTACTGGAGCTTTTAACTTTAGGCATTCTATGCTTCACATTCCCATCCACACCCATTACTCCTAGTGCCGTAACAAATTCTGGGTAAATACTTAAGTCATTTTTTACGTTTCGCAAAATATCCACTAGGATCAAAGGTGATAGGCGATTTTGTCGAGACAGACCAGAACCATCAAAAATTCTGTATTGCCCCGATTCATATCCTAATTGCCTCATATATTCTTCAAAAACACTTAGCCCTTTTTTTGTTGAACCTGGTGGGCCAAAATGCTCAGCGCCAATGGTTTTAAGAATTTGTTCGGCAACAAAATTATTGCTAAATTTATTCAAGCCACGAAGGATCAAAGCCAGAGGTTCGCCTTTATGCGTGTAAAGCTCCACTGCATTTCCCGGGAGTTTTCCTTTCAGCAACTTTCCATCGAACTTTATTCCCGCACGTTCAATATACGATTTGAAAACATTCAGTGCGTATCGAGTGGGTTTAGTAATATTTAAAAAATATTGCGCGCGGGGTTGCCCCAGGTTCATTCCTCCTGAAATAGTAATAAGATCATGGTCTTCTTTAGCCACCCGATTTACGATTAACCGATTACGTCTACCTCGTTTAAAGGTCCGTGCGTTATTTTCTAGTTTGATGTACCCGTTTTCGGGTTCGATGACAATCTCCGGCTGATCCCCGACCTTTTGTCCCGGACTCACATAAACCTTTATCGTATTAAAGTTAAACGATAACGATCCTAAAGGTGCTTCATAAGCTTGAGCTCCTGGATTTTCAATCCAGGTCTTTACTCGTTTCTTTTTGTCGAAGAAAGAATCGTCGCCAATTATATTCCCTTTGATTTGTTTTAGGGGAAGATTCCTCAATTCATTTACTAAAAGCCATAGTTGTTCTGTAACCAGTTTGGGATCACCAAAACCTTTTATATACAGGTTGCCTTTGAGAACTTGATTCTCCAAAATTCCATCGGTATAAATTTGAGTGGAAAACCGATAATTAGGGCCAAGATATTTTAATGCAACTGCCGTGGTAATAACTTTAGCATTGGAGGCAGGGATAAATAATTTTTCACTACGAATTTCATACAATGTTTCTCCGCGATCCAAAGAATAAATTTTAATTCCATAATTATTTTTTCGAAGGCAGGAGTTTGAAAGTATGTTTGTGACAGATCTTCGAAATAAATCTACACCTTCTTCATCAACCGAGGCAAACGAAAAGGTTGAAAGAAAGATGAAGAAGATAGCCAGTAGAAAAAAAATTGGTTGGGTAATGGAAATATTTCTAGTCATCGGTCAAAATTTTACTCTGGGAGAACAAATTTTACAATTGACAATTAGCTCTGGATTAGGGAATCTAGGTTGTAGTCTGATTTTCCTTTCTTATTTATAGAATTTTATAATCAAAACTTTAACCGAAAAAACTAATTTTTATGAGTTACGATCTGGTAGGAATTGGTAACGCTTTGGTTGATATTGAAGTTCAAGTTGATGATGCTTTTATTGAGCAAGCTTCGGTGACCAAGGGTGGAATGACCTTGTCTTCTGTCGAAGACCAAAAAAAGATTCTGGAATTTCTAGAATCCAAACCGAAAAAAATTTCTTCTGGGGGTTCTGCTGCTAATACCGTGCATGGTGCAAGTGTACTTGGAACAAAATCTTATTACCTGGGTCGCGTAGCCAATGATGCCAACGGCAAATATTATACAGAAGACATGAAAAATTGCGGAGTGGGGTTTATTGGTCCAGGCACTGATGAGCAGGGAACGGGAACCTGTGTTATTCTTGTCACCCCCGACACGGAAAGAACCATGCTGACCAATCTGGGTGTTTCTTCCTCTCTTCACCCAGAGATCGTGGATGAAAGAATAGTCCAAAATGCGCGCGGTGTTTATGTGGAAGGATATTTGTGGACGGGAGATGAAACCCGGGAGGCAGGGTTGTGTATGGCGCGACTAGCAAAAAAAGCAGGGATACCCGTTTCTTTCACTTTGAGCGATGCTTTCGTTGTTAATACATTTAAAGAGAGCCTTGTTGATTTCATCCAAGGGAATGTAGATATTCTTTTTTGCAATGAAGTGGAAGCCCTCGCGATGACTGGAGAGGCGGATCCCATAACAGCCTTTAGAAGGCTACAGGAGATGGTTGATACAGTGTTTTTAACTCTAGGTTCTAATGGATCTCTAGTTGGTAAAAGAGGCTTAGACCCTATCGAAGTGAAAACTTTTCCGGTCAAGGCCGTGGATGCAACAGGGGCGGGTGACTTGTTTGCAGCAGGTGCTCTATATGGAGTGTTGGGAGATTACTCTCTGGAAGAGTCGGCGATTATTGGCTCTTATTGTGCTGCCCAGGTTGTATCTCATATGGGTGGACGACTTCCGGTTCACTCTCACACGGATGCTGGGGAAATTCTCTTGGAATACAAAAAACTCTATTCCAACGGAGGGGCGTAATGAAAAAAATTCCTTATTTTCTCTTAATGGTTTTATTGTTTTCGGTGTGGCTAGGTTGTGCTTCGGTAGGAAAAGATTTTGATAGTGAAAAAGTCAAAGATATTAAAAATAATATTACAACTCAGTTAAATATCATTGACTGGTTTGGGGTACCTTTTAAAGAAGGAAATGAAAATGGGTACACCATGTGGACATACCAATTCGATAAATGGAATTTAGGTGAAGTAGAGTCAAAAGGGCTGGTCATTCTTTTCGATGATAAAAATAAAGTCAAAGCCTACCGTTATGATGACTCTAACTATTAGCTGCTCTGCGTAGGGCGGGGATTCCTTTGCATTCTAATAGGACAGAAGAATAAGAAATGCGAAAAATTTCTCTCATCGTCTACGATTTCGATGGGACTCTGGTAGATACTCTTATTGACATTACGGATTCGGTCAATCTTACTTTAGCTGACCTCAATCTTCCTTCGTTGCCTCGGGAGAGGATTCGTAAATATGTTGGAAAAGGTGTTGAACGTTTGATGTCGCAATCGTTAGAAGGTTCTTCTTTCACAGATATTCCCAAAGCGGTTGCTATCTTTAAAAAAAATTATTCTGAAAACCTAGTCCACCACACCGATTTTTATCCTCACGGCAGGGAAATTCTCGAACATTTTAAAAATAAAAAGCAGGCAATCTGTTCCAACAAGCCGGAAGATTTTGTACGCCGTATTCTGGATTCCTTGAACAGGTTACATTATTTTGACGCAATAATTGGCGGGGACAGTGTTAATTCAAAAAAACCCGATCCTGAAGGTTTGAATTCTATATTGGAACAATTAAATGTTTCAGCGGATGAGGCAGTCCTTATAGGTGATAGCCCTGTTGATGTTGAAACGGGGAAGAGGGCAGGCGTATACACCTGTATCGCCAATTTTGGTTTAGGATTCCCAGAGGAAATCGCCACTGCTAACCCTGATTGCTCTATCGAGTGCCTTTCTAAACTAAAAGAAATGTTCTGTTAGAGAGGCGATTCCAATGGTCAACCTATGAACATCTGTAGGTAGCTTTAAGTTTCCTCTTCCGCTAGACGGTTGACTTTATACTAGGTAGTTTCTACAATGCCTCCTTCCTATGGAACCCAAAAGCATTAAAAACATTTATCTTATAGCGATATGTGGCACGGGCATGGCCGCACTTGCAGGATTGCTCAAAAAGGCTGGACATTGTGTCACAGGGTCGGATGCTAATATCTATCCCCCCATGAGCATATTATTGAACGATGCGGGTATTGAAATTTTTCCAGGGTATAAAAAGGAAAATATTTTCAAGGATATCGACCTGGTCATTGTTGGCAATGCTGTTTCTAAAACCAATGAAGAAGTTCAGGCGGTTATAGAAGCAGGGATTCCCTATACCTCATTTCCGGCAGCTCTTTCCCAGTTTTTTTTAGAAGGGAAAAAATCTCTTGTGGTAACAGGTACCCACGGTAAGACGACAACGACTTCTTTATTGAGTTGGGTTCTTGAATCATCTCACCGGAAGCCAGGGTTTATGGTCGGAGGTTGGTTGAAAAATTTTGATACTAACTACCAAGTTTCTCAGGGTGAGTATTTTGTAACCGAAGGGGATGAATATGACAGCGCATTTTTTGATAAGGGACCAAAATTCCTCCATTACAGGCCTGATGCCTCCATTTTAACGAGCATAGAATTTGATCACGCGGACATATTTAACGATCTGGAGCAGATCAAACAGGTTTTTCGAGATTATGTTGGGCTAATTAAGCCCAACGGCGTTATGCTGGTTAAATCGGATGACAATAATATTCGGGAAGTGATTAAATCTGCCTCATGTAATATAGAAACTTATGGTTATGATGAGGCGGCTGAATGGCGAATCGAAAGTTATCGATTTGAAAAAGGATTTGGACATTTTTCGTTGTCATTTAAAAACCAGCATCGAGGAGATTTTGAATTAGCAATGATAGGTCAACACAATGTGGAAAATGCCGCTGCTGTAGCTGGACTTTGTTTCAATCTTGGATTGACGGAAGATGAAATTAATGAAGGTTTTCAAACCTTTAAGGGAATTAAACGCAGGCAGGAAATTGTGGGGGAGAAAAAGGGTATAACAGTCATAGATGATTTTGCGCATCACCCCACGGCAATTGATTTAACAATTGATGCGGTAAAGAAGGCTTACCCTGGTCAGAAGGTCTGGGCAGTTTTTGAGCCGAGGTCCGCTACATCGCGTAGAAAAGTGTTTGAAGATTCTTTCCCGAATAGCTTTTTAAAGGCAGATCGAGTTATTTTTTCCAGACTGTTTGCTCCAGAAAAAATAAAGGAAGAAGAGCGTCTTGACATAGAAGGAGTGGTGGCATCTATTTGTGAATTGGGAGGGATAGCTGACTATATTCCACAAGTAGATGATATAGTAGAGTTCATAACCAAAAATTCAAAAGCAGGTAATGTGATTCTTGTTATGTCCTCCGGGGGTTTTGGTGGCATTCATCAGAAAATATTAGAAAGTTTATAGGTTCTTACCTAAATGAATCAGCCTGAATATATGGATAAAAAATACTTTGGACAAATAAAACTAGGGCTGATTCAAAGAGGCTTAGCGATTCCAACCTTAATGCATGGGCTTTCGGAAGTATCGCGGGGACTTTGCTCTGCAGAGCCAGGTGAAGAGATAACTTTGGCTTTGGCTGAAGATTTTATAGTCAAAACTACGTTGAATCCTTCCGAAAAAGATGGCCCAAAATTGATTTCCCAGCAAGACCGGTTGCGGTTAATTATGGAAGAGGGCGAAACGGATGTGGGTATTATTCCTGTCCCTGATTTTCTAAAACAACAGCTAAAAAGGCGTACTCCAGTTTCAGAAAATATTTGTCTTGATGGTTATTGTTTTAATGTTTTTCTTCGCGCAATCGGAAAGGGGAGGGAATTGAGCATGCCCATCGAAGCTATTCTTTCGGTTATCCAGGCTGCGTTCGAAGAAGGTGCTGCTGATCTGATTCAATTGAATATGGATTACAGTAATGATGATGACAGAGGTTTTCAAAGGTTGGCACCGTTGGTCGAAGCGATCAAAAAACGTTTCAATACTTTCGTAGCCTTAAAAGGATTCCCTCCGTTAAACAAAAACACCATCGATTGTGTTTATGCATCTGGATTTGACATTGTTAATTTTCCTCTTGGAGGATTTTGCGGAACCGCTAAGTCAAAAAAAATTATGGCCGCTGAAAAAACTTATGAAGCCTTGGAGTATGCGTCGAGTGTTTTTTCTCCGGGCACGGTTTTGACCGATCTGATAATGGATGGAGGTGCCCAGGATAAGTTTAAAGAGGGTATCGATCGTTTGATAAATTCAGGAATCATTCCTCTCATTCTTTTGCAACGAGATAGCATGAAAGAAACTTCCAGCTATCCAAATCTGGTAGAACTTGCAGAGCATATGGATCAAGCCATTCAGCGTAATAATCTTCCTCTTAAATGGTTATACCCAGCATGCCGATTTCTGAGTCCTTTGGACACACGGTTTTTCACAGAAGATTCTTTAAAGGCAAGGCTAGCAGTAAAACCGGTTTATCGTTCTGGGCTAGGCAAAAAAACTTCCGCAGGATTTGCGGCAATACGGCGAAAACTCCGTATTCGTAATGTGAGTGATTCCTTTGAATCTGCTGGATTATAGTGAATTCAAGATAATTAAATATATGTTACTGCCAGGTGGCCAACTATCAGAATAATGAAATCCAAATTCTGCTGGCGTGACAAAAGTCCCTTTGGTAGGCTGTGAATATGGATGATAACGTAAAAATTCAGGGAAAAATTCCCGAAGTTCCCCTAAAAAAGCTGGAAACATTGTGGCTACAAGTGGGTGGTACGCTTTGTAATTTGGAATGTTCCCATTGTTTTATCAGTTGTAGCCCAAAAAATGAAACTATTGCTATGATGACTTTAGCGCAGGTGAAGGAAAGGCTAAGAGAAGCTAGTGAATTGGGAGTTAAGGATTATTATATTACCGGAGGTGAAGTTTTTATTAATCCAGAAATTTTTGAAATCCTCGAAACAATTTTGAGCTATGGTCCATTGGATGTGCTCACGAATGGAACACAGATTACCTCCGAAAGAGCGCAACGGCTCAGAGCAATTCAAGACGCATCAAAAAAACCTCTTCGTTTCCGAGTCAGCATGGAACATTTTGATCAAGCCAAAAATGACGCAATCAGAGGAAAGCATGCTTACCAAAAAGCCATCGCCGGGATCGAATGTTTGGCTGGAGCGGGATTTTCCCCTATCCTCACAGTGACGCGAACTTGGGAGGAAAAATACGATTCTGAGATGGAATTAAAGTTCAGTGAACTTCTTAGGCAAAATGGGGTTCAACAACCACAAATAAAAATACTGCCTGAATTTTTACTAGGGCAGTTGGCGAAAAATAAACGCTATTATTCTAAAGAAGAATATGTGACAGAAAAGTGCTTCGAAAATTTTGATATTACCCAATTGCAATGTTCAAGCTCTCGAATGGCCACTGGGGATGGGGTTTATGTTTGCCCAATTTTGGTGGATAACCCTATTGCACGAATGGGGGATACTATTGGTAATGCGATGCGGCCGTTTCCTTTAGCGCATTCAGCTTGCTACACTTGCAGGGTTACTGGAATGACCTGCAAGTCTACCTCTTAAGTTAGAAAGTAAAGCATGGCCTTATTACATTCCACTATGGTTCCTTTGGGAACCATGGCGATCAATTTCAAATTGCCTGGTGTTGATGGCGTAGAATATTCTCTGGCCAGTTTTTCGGAAAATTCTGTGTTGGTAATAATTTTCATGTGCAATCATTGCCCCTATGTGAAAGCCGTGATTCAACGCCTAATAGATCTACAAAAAGAAGTATCGGATCAAGGGGTGCGATTAGTGGGTATCAATTGCAATGATGCTAAAAAATATCCAGATGATTCCTTTGAGAATATGAAAAGTGTTTCGAAGGACTGGAGGATGAATTTCCCGTATTTGTTTGATGAGTCGCAAGAGATAGCCAAAAAGTATGAGGCTGTGTGTACACCGGATATTTATGTATACGGAGAAGAAAGAAGATTGCTCTATCGCGGGAGAATCGATGACAACTGGAAAAAAGCAGACCAAGTCAGACAAAGAGATTTAAAACAAGCCATTGATTGTATTCTTGGGGGTAAGAAAGTTCCTGAGGAACAAATTCCATCAATGGGGTGCTCCATAAAATGGAAAGTGTCTTAGGAAAAACGTATGCAAGCTTTGAAAAAATGGTTATTCATCTCTGCTGCAGTAGTTTTTGTTGGCTCAATGTTTGCCGACAAAATTCTTTCTTTTTATGTTGATTGGTTGTGGTTCGAAAACCACGGCATAGCCTCTGTGCTTTGGACAGTTTTGGTTTCACAATTTGGTTTGGGGTTCCTCGTTGGGATTTTGTTTTTCTTGGTAACCTATGGTTTTCTGATCCAAATCTATAAGAAAACATCGCATCTTCCCATATTGTTATCCGATCAGGTCCGGCGTGAAATTCCACTGTTGGATGTTATTGCAGAAAACTTGAAGCTGCTTATTTTAGTAGCCCCTTTGGTTTTAGCAGTAATGACAGGCTTGGTAATGTCTCAACAATGGGAGATTGTTCTTCAATATCTCAATGCTTCTCCTTTTGATCTACCAGACCCTATATTCGGTAAAGACGTAGCCTTCTATGTTTTTAACCTTCCATTTTGGTTGATGGTTAAATCTCTAGTCTGGGAAATTATGATAGTGATTTCTATTGGTTTGGGATTAATTTACTTTTTCAAGCGCTTCGTTTATATAGGCCCTACGGGTGTTGTCCTTCTCCCAGAAGCTAGAAGAACACTTTCAGGATTGGTCGGTTGTTTTTTTCTCCTTTTTGCCAGCGAGTTTTTTCTTCAACGTTATGAATTGCTGACAAAAGGAAACGAATTGATCTCAGGCATCGGGTTTGCTGATGATTATGGATCTATTCCCATTCTTTATATTTTGATACTGGTATCTTTGTTGGGGTCGGCATTCTCTTTTTTTGGTCTTGTCAGGCCTGGAATGAAAAAGATTCTTCTCTCAGTGGTTGCTTTGGCATTAGTTTATTTTGTAGGTAATGCATACCCTAAGATATTACAAAAATTTGTGGTTGCTCCAAATGAATTGATAAAAGAAACACCTTATATAGAGAGTACTATTTCAGGAACATTAAATGCTTATGGACTTAGCGATACTGGAATTCATGGGCTTTCAGGTTCTGAATCGTTAACGGCTGAAAGTATTCGCAAAAACGATGCCACTATAGAAAATATCCGACTCTGGGATCAGGAACCCCTTCTAGACACACTTGGACAGATCCAAGAGATACGTACCTACTATCAGTTTCAATCTGTTGATAACGACCGCTATCATATTAACGGAAAATATCGTCAGACCTTGTTGTCTCCGAGAGAATTGTTATCCTCAAACCTGCCAAACCGGACTTGGATCAATGAGCACCTGACTTTTACACATGGTTATGGTGTTTCGTTAAGTCCTGTGAATCAAGTGACACCAGAAGGCCTACCAGTACTATTTATTAAAGATATTCCTCCACAATCAAATATGGATTTGAAGGTCAAGCAGCCAGAAATTTATTTTGGTGAGCTGGCGAATGATCATGTTTTTGTAAACACAGGAACCAAAGAGTTCGATTATCCGGAAGGCGAAAAAAATGTTTACAAAAATTATGAAGGCGAGGGTGGTTTTCCAGTAGGATCGTTTATAAAAAAAATGATTCTTGCTGCACGGTTTAAAACTTTGAAAATTTTGTTTGCGGATGATATTGAAAGCGAAAGCCGGGTCTTGATGTACCGCAATATAACTGAGCGTGTTCAGAAAGTTGCACCTTTCCTTAGGTTGGACAACGACCCTTATTTGGTTATATCAGAAGGACGCCTAATCTGGATTTATGACGCTTATACAGTGAGCAATCGATATCCTTATTCCCAGCAAATTCCTAGATTTGGAAACTACGTTCGGAATTCCGTCAAAATTTCTATCGATGCATATGATGGATCCATGAATTTTTATATTTCTGATTTATCCGACCCAATTATACAAACCTATCAGAATATTTTTCCTGACCTATTCCAGAATTTATCCGAAATGCCAAAGGATTTGCGAAGCCATATTCGCTACCCCTCTGATTTGTTTGCGATCCAGACTTTTATTTATGCGACCTATCACATGAAGCGTCCTCAGGTTTTTTATAATAAGGAGGATCAGTGGGAAATTCCTGAAATAGATGGTCGTGTTATGCAGCCTTATTACACTATTATGAAGCTTCCGGGAGAGAAGCATGAAGAGTATATTCTTATGGTTCCCTACACACCGCGGGGCAAGAGTAATCTATCAGCATGGATGGTAGCCCGCAGTGATGGGGGGAGTTATGGCAAGCTCGATGTTTATATGTTCCCAAAACAAAAACTAGTGTATGGCCCTAGTCAAATTGTTGCGCGTATCAATCAGGATGCGGAAATTTCACGTCAAATTTCTTTATGGGATCAGCGTGGCTCAAGCGTTATTCAAGGCACATTACTTGTAATACCCATCGAAGAGTCTTTAGTTTACGTCAGGCCTTTATATTTGAAAGCCGATGCAGGAAAAATTCCGGAGTTAAAAAGAGTTATTGTGGGATACGAAGACAATATTGCTATGGAACGAACTTTAGATGAAGCATTAAAGAAAATTTTTCCAGGCCTTTCCGATATTCCATCCAGCGTACCTACGCAAATCCAGAGCGTGACCTCGAAAACTCCTGCGCCAAATGAAGAAAGAAATTTGACCTTAAGAAAAGCCGACTACGACAAGATTAAAAAGTTTTATAAAAAAGTTTTAGAGTCTCAGGGAGAGCTCGATCAATCTTTAAGTAATTATAAAAAAGAACTGGAAGCTTTGGGAGAGGTTTTGCAAGAGACGCCTATTACTCTCCAATCTGTAAAACCTTCGGGAGAATAGTTTTATTTTTGAAAAAGGTTCAACTGTTGGGTGGTGGAAACGTGGTCGGTTATAGGCACAGGATAGTTTCCATCAAAACAGGCAGAGCAGAATTTATTCTTACCATTTTGCAAGACTTCCAACATTTTTTTGATGCTCAGATATTGTAGAGAGTCTGCACCTAGATATTTTCGTGTTTCTTCAAGGGAATGGGTGTGAGCAATCAGTTCCTCTTTATGAGGAGTATCGATTCCATAAAAACAGGAATGTAAAATAGGAGGCGCAGAAATTCTAAGATGAACTTCCTTGGCTCCTGCTTCCAGAAGCATTTTTACTATTTTACGACAGGTAGTTCCACGGACAATCGAATCATCAATGATTGCGAGCCGTTTACCCGAAATAAGATTTTTTACAGCATTTAGTTTGAGCTTCACCCCAAAATTTCTTATTTGGGATTGAGGTTCAATAAAAGTCCGGCCCACATAATGATTGCGAATCAATCCCATTTCAAATGGGATACCACTTTCTTCTGCAAATCCCATTGCTGAGACAACTCCCGAATCGGGAACAGGAACAATCAGGTCTACATCAACTGGGCTTTCCTGTGCCATGGCCCGGCCCATTTCTTTTCGTGCTGCGTAAACATGTTCACCGAACAAAAAACTGTCGGGACGCGCGAAATAAATATGTTCAAAAACACAGTATTTGCTTTCTACTTTTTTAAAAGGAAAAAAGGATTGTAGTCCATTTTCATTAATGAGGATCAACTCCCCCGGTTCCACTTCGCGAATGAACTCGGCTTCAATGAGATCCATCACACAGGTTTCTGAGGCAATAATATATGCTTTATCCAGTTTTCCCAAACAAAGCGGTCTGAATCCGTAAGGATCACGGGCAGCTAGGAGTTCATTTTCTGTCATGAGTACTAAGGAGTAAGCACCGCTTACCTGTCGCAAGGCTTCTGCGGCTCGATCAACAAAATTTTCACTTTTAGCTTGCGCCATCAAGTGAACGATGACCTCACTGTCGTTGGTGGATTGGAAGATGGCTCCCTTGCTACCTAATTCTTTTCGGATTGCCTTGGCGTTGACCAAATTGCCATTGTGTGCGAGAGCCAGAGAACCCGCCGCGTAATTGATCATACAGGGTTGTGCGTTTACCAATTCGCTCTTTCCTGCTGTCGAATAACGATTATGACCAATGGCAAGGGGACCGGGAAGTTTAAGCAGCCGTCCAGGGTCGAAAATATCAGCAACCAAACCCATTCCTAATTCCAGATGCATCTTTGAATGGGTGCTGGCAACAATTCCGGCACTTTCCTGTCCTCGGTGCTGCAGTGCGTAAAGCCCGAGATATACTAGGTTAGCGGCCTCCGGGTGACCGTAAACTCCGACTACTCCACACTCTTCATGCAGTTTGTCCAGCATAGCGTCCTAAAGAAGTTTTCCAGATATTTTTTATTGATTCAATTTCCTGCTTTATGTATTCCTGACCGTTGATACTAACTGTGAATTGCGATCCTCCCGTTACTCCGATCAAAGAAAAATCTACGTGATAGGATAAAGCCAAGTTTTCAATTTGTTCCGTTAATTCTTCCGGGAAAGAGATAACGATTCGAGATTGAGATTCACCAAATAAAAGTGTGTCCCCTCGAAGAGTTGATTCCAGTTCAAGCTTTGCTCCTAAAGCTTCTTCCGGAGCGGCAAAACAAGACTCTGCTACAGCGATAGCCAGTCCTCCTTCAGAGCAATCGTGTGCTGATTGAATAAGTCCTTTCTGTATTAGTTCCAGACAAAACTCTTGCACTTGTTTTTCGTTTTTTCGGTCTAGAACGGGAGGCTTTCCTTCGGTTTTGTCGAACAAGACCTTCAGGTATTCGCTGCCACCCAACTCTTCCATGGTAAAACCGATTAGCCCGATGCAGTGCCCAGGTTTTTTAAATCCCTGCGTCATAATTTTTGTCTGATCTTCAATCAGACCGACCACTGCAACGATGGGCGTAGGGAAAATAGCTTCCCCTTTAGTTTCATTATAGAGGCTGACGTTTCCGCTGACTACTGGAATGTCAAAATAAAGGCAGGCATCACCCATTCCCTGAACTGCCTGCTCAAATTGCCACATGATTTCTGGTTTTTCTGGGTTTCCAAAATTAAGGCAGTTGGTCAATCCAATTGGCTTTGCCCCGGAACATGTCACATTGCGGCACCCCTCTGCAACTGCTATGGCTGCCCCCTCATAGGGATCGAGGTAACAGAATCTGCTGTTACAATCAACAGATATGGCTACTGCTTTTTTAGTGCCCTTGATGCGTAAAACAGCTGCATCTGAACCGGGAAAAACCAAGGTGTTTAGACGCACCATATGATCATATTGTTCATAGACCCATTCTTTGCTGGCAATATTTGGGCAGGCAAGTAATTTTAAAAAAGCTTTGTCACCTCGGGAAGGTTCTGGTAGTTCCGTCAAATTTAGTTGGTCAACCTTATCGAGGTATTTAGGGCGTTCTGTTTCTCGTTTCAGATCTAAAGCTCCATCTACTACTGGAAAGGTAGGCAGGTTGACCACTTCCTTACCGTCAAATTGGATGCGAACACCAGGTTCATCGATCACCTCTCCAATGATCGCAGCATCGAGTCCCCATTTTTCAAGAATGGCGATAGCCTCCCCTTCATGCCCTGGCTCAATCACAAACAACATCCTCTCTTGTGATTCTGATAATAGGATCTCGTAGGGTGTCATACCTTCTTCTCTTAAGGGGACTTTAGATAAGTCCATTCTCACTCCGGCTTTCGAGCGATGGGCCATTTCAAATGAGGATGAGGTGAGTCCAGCGGCGCCCATATCTTGCACGCCCACAACCCAGTTGAACTCCATAATTTCCAAGCAGGCCTCGATCAATAATTTTTCAGTGAAGGGATCACCCACCTGCACCGTGGGTCTTTTTTCTTCTGTTGTCTCATCAAACTCGGATGAAGCTAGAAGGCTGGCACCATGAATTCCATCTCGGCCGGTTTTGGATCCAACATATAAAATACGATTGCCAACGCCTCCGGCTTTTGCCAGAAAGATGCCATCTGATTTTGCTAGTCCCAAACAAAAAGCATTTACGAGAATATTGCCGTTGTAACAGGAATCAAAATAAACTTCTCCTCCAACAGTGGGAACGCCGGTACAGTTTCCATAGCTGGAAATGCCATCGACTACACCGTTCAGTAAAAATCGTGTGCGTGGATCTTCCATTCCACCAAAACGAAGGGAATCGAGTAGCGCTATGGGTCTTGCTCCCATGGTGAAAATATCGCGCATGATTCCGCCAACACCTGTGGCAGCACCTTGATGAGGTTCGATGAAGGAAGGGTGGTTATGGCTTTCAATTTTAAAAACCACCGCGAATCCATCACCAATATCTATGACTCCCGCATTCTCTCCCGGGCCTTGCAGCACGCTAGGGCCTTCAGTGGGCAAATTTTTTAAAAACGGTCGCGAGCTTTTGTAACTGCAATGCTCACTCCACATCACAGAAAAAATACCCAATTCGGTAAAGTTGGGTGTGCGTCCGATTAAATCCAGAATGCGTCGATATTCCTCTCCCGTTAAACCATGGTCTTTAACAAGTTGTAGAGTGACTTCAGGTTCGTTTTGCATTTTTATGTTCAGCTTTGTGAGATAAGAGATTGAAAAATGCCTTGTCCATCTGTATTGGACCACAACGGATCAGCGCACCGTTCCGGGTGCGGCATCATTCCCATCACATTTTTTTGCTCATTGCAGAGTCCGGCAACAGAACCGACGGAGCCATTAGGGTTGCTCGGTTCGCTGATATTGCCTTTTGCGTCACAATATCGAAAAAGAACTTGTCCTCTTTCTTCAATATCGTTTAAAGAAATAGGATCTATATAATAACTGCCCTGATGATGCGCGATAGGTACTTGTATAATTGATTTATCGCCACATTGCTGAGTGAATGGTGTATCTGTCGATTCAATACGGACGTATACATTTTTACAGATGAATTTCCGCGTGTGGTTCTGTATCAAGGCACCGGGCAAGAGACCCGACTCAACAAGAATTTGGAATCCGTTGCAAATCCCAAGAACCTTCCCACCGTTCTCAGCAAAAGGGATCACAGAATTCATAATGGGAGAAAAGCGGGAAATAGCACCTGCACGTAAGTAATCCCCATAAGAGAATCCTCCGGGTAGTATCACTAAATCATAGGAGCTCAGGTCAACATCATCCTTATGCCATAACCAGTGAGTTTCTTGATTTAAGACGTCTTTAAGAATGTGGTAGCAATCGTGATCGCAATTTGATCCAGGAAAAACAACTATTCCACACTTCATGTTTGACCGATTCGATTAGTGGATATTATTCAGTAGAGACCAGTTTGAAACGGAAGGATTCAATAACCGTATTTGCAAGGAGCCGTTCACACATTTCCCGGACTCGTATTTCTGCTTCTTCTTTAGAAGTAGAATCGAGTTTTACTTCCAGATACTTCCCAATGTGCACATCCAGAACCTCGTCATACCCCAAATCATTCAGCGCATGGTGAACGGTTTTGCCCTGTGGATCGAGTACCCCTTCCTTGAATGTTACATGTATTTGGGCAAGCATTTTGCGAACCTTAGCATATAAAAAGTTTCAATTCAGCAGGCTTTGTATCAGGAATTTAAAAAAACACAAAGACCATTTTTTGACCCACCTAAAAAATTATGATAAACAATGAGTTATAAAGCATAGATTTTTTTTTCTTACCGTAATTCTTTTCCCCAAATCATGAATTACTGCAATAATGGGTGTTAGATTGTGGGTATCATAGGGTCCAAACTACTGTCGGTAAAAATATCTAGGAAAAATTATGGAGAATAAATGGAAAGACTCGTCTGCTCAGGCCGCGATTGAAAAATACAGCGATGTTCATGAAGATATTGCCCTTCGTATATATACCTCGCGATTGATTGGGGCAGATCCTGCACTCGTTCTTCACGGCGGCGGAAACACATCGGTCAAGTTACGTACCAAAAATAAAGTAAATGAGGAAGTCGATGTGCTTTATGTCAAAGGAAGCGGATGGGACTTGGATACGATAGAACCTCCAGGGCTTCCTGGCGTTCTTTTGGACCACCTCATTAAATTGAGGGATTTGGATTCTTTAAGTGATGAAGATATGGTCAATGAACAGCGAACGCATCTTCTGGACGCTAATTCTCCCAACCCCTCCGTTGAGACCCTGCTCCATGCTTTTTTGCCGCACAAGTTTATAGACCATTCTCATGCCGATGCCAGTTTAGTTATTGCAAATCAACCCGATGCAGAAAAAATATGTCAGAAAATTTTTAGGAACACGATTGGCATTGTTCCATACATTATGCCAGGGTTTGCTTTAGCAAAGGCCGCCGCCGAAGTTTATGAAAAGGATAAGAACGTGGAAGGGCTGATGCTGATCAATCATGGTTTGTTCACCTTTGGCTCGACTGCCAAGGAAAGTTATGACCGGCACATTCATGCGGTGACCCTAGCAGAAGAATATATTGCTAAAAAACAGCCAAAGGCATTTACCCCACTTGAAGGGCCCGCCATCAACGAAGGGGAAAAAAAGATTTTTAATGCATTGGCTCCAATACTTCGTGGTTTATATGGACAAAAGTCCGGAAAATCCTGGGTGGTGTGTCATCGAAAAAACGAGAAAGCCAAAGCGTTTGCATCCAGCGAAGAATGTTCTACTTGGTCGCAAGTGGGTACAGCTACACCTGATCATGTAATCCGTACCAAGCAGAAACCGCTTTTATTAAATTTAAAACAATGGCAGAGCGTAGACTTGTTGCGAGATGAAGTGGCTTCTGCATTAGAAACCTATTACAAAAATTATCACCAGTATTTTAAATCTAATAAAGATGCAAAAGGTGTTGATAAGACAGAATTAGATCCTTTACCCAGGGTTTTATTGGTGGCAGGACTGGGCCTAGTAACCATAGGTAAAACCATTAAGGAGGCAAAAATTGCGGCAGATATTTATCTGCACACAATAGACATTATTCATAAATCATTTTCAGTAGGAGACTACGCTCCCCTAAAGTCTGATGACTTGTTCGATATGGAGTATTGGTCTTTAGAACAGGCGAAGCTGGGAAAAAGTAAAGCTTCTGTGCTTCAAGGAAAGGTGGCTTATATTACCGGAGCGGCATCGGGCATTGGTTTAGCTACAGCAAAATTATTTGCTGAGCAGGGGGCGAATCTTTACCTTGCAGACTTGTCCGAAGACAAGCTCAATAAAGCGGCAGATATGATTCGTGGTAAGCATAAAGTTGGTGTCACTGCACAGGTGTTGAACGTAGTTGATGAAAATGCAGTGCGACAGTCATTTGCAGAAGTGGTCGCCAATTATGGTGGTGTTGATTTTTTAATATCCAATGCAGGAAACGCTATGCAAGGTGCTATAGGTGAGATCGAATTAAAGGTTTTGCGACAGAGTTTCGAGCTAAACTTTTTTGCGCACCAGATATTGGCCTCCGAGGCGGTACGTCTTTTTTTAATTCAGAAAACCGGAGGCGTCCTTTTGTTCAATGCATCCAAGGCAGCCTTCAATCCAGGAAAAGATTTCGGTCCCTATGCTCTCCCTAAAGCTGCGATTGTGGCTTTGACCAAACAATATGCCCTTGACTATGGTCAGTTTGGAATTCGATCCAATGCTATTAATGCAGATCGCATTCGCACCGCTCTTTTTGCAGAAGAGGTCGTTACAGAACGCGCTGCCGCACGAGGACTTTCTGCGGACGATTATTTTAAATCCAATTTGTTGCAGCAGGAGGTTTTTGATACCGATGTAGCGCAGGGATTTCTCAATCTCGCTCTCGCTGAAAAGACAACAGGAAGTATTCTCACCATTGATGGTGGCAACATTGCCGCCAGCCCTCGGTAAGCAGTAAACCGCAGATTGTATTAGCCGCTATAAACAAAAGTTTTTATGCTTCTAAACTTAATTTTTAATTTAATAAAAGTCGGTATCAGTTATTTTTAGTCCACGTCTTCTGAAAATTTTGATTTAAAATGAAGTATTCTCCAAAATTTCCTGGGCAATAGCTTCATAGCCTTTTTTGTTTGGGTGATACCAGTCTCGAGGGCC
>CAZMBO010000023.1:0-8033 GCA_964564655.1 uncultured Nitrospina sp.
CTATCTTGCCACTTGGTAAAGTAACAACAAAGGGTGTAAAAACCGCATCTCAGCCTTCTGAGGAAGAAAAATCTGCCTCAAAAGGCATTGATGAAAGATTATCTATGCGTTAATCATCAATTTTGAGTTGTTTTGTGTGAAAAATTGAAAGGGGCCCCTTGATGGGGCCCCTTTTTTACGTTATAAATAGCTTTCTTTTATGATAGAATCCCGCAATTCAGAATAAGCGGTTTTCAGCATATGCGTATTTAGTCACTTTAAATGTGTGAAGTGTATATTTTTTGAATTCCTAAATGAAGGAGGAAGAAAAGAAATGAGAAAGATTGTATTAAGTTTAATGGTTGTGGGATTTTCTTTGACATTGGCTTCTACTAGCTTTGCAAAAAAAGCAAGCTATAAAGAGGGTAAAGCGGGTTCCGGTAGTATTACAGGAACGGTTAGCCTGAAAGGGACTCCAATGGCTCCCATTATCGAAGATCTGACAAAAGGCAAAAACGTTGAGTTTTGCACCACGCATCCAGACGCGAAAGATGGAAAGCGTGCCCGTGTTAAAGTTGCAGTTAAGGGTGGCAAACTGAAAGACGCGGTTGTATTCATTGAAAAAATAAAGGAAGGAAAACCTTGGGGCGATGCTGGGAAATTCAGTTTTGATTTCAAACAATGTGATATTGTCCAGAAAATGGGTGCTTTTCGCAAGCCGACCAAGGCTGAAAAAAAATCAGGTGGTGTTCTTTCTGTAAAAAACAATGATCCTGAAATTCTTCATAACCCGCATGGATATTCTGTAAAGGGCGCAAACAGAAAGACCTTGTTCAACAAACCTCTGCCTAGTCAGGGTGATATTGCGGAAGTGACTAAAAATATCGGTCGCTTGAAGGAGAAGAAGGACAAACATTTTTTTCTGCAATGCGATCAGCATAACTTTATGGAAGCAGATGCCCGTATCGTATGGAACCCTTATTATTCAATCACCGGAGCGGATGGTGCTTTCGCAATTGATGGAGTTCCTGCAGGTAAATACAAAGTAACTGCATGGCAACCTTATGTTGGTGAGTCTACCCAAGAAGTAACGGTAGGCGATGGAGCAGCAAAAGCCGACTTTACTTTGACTGCAAAATAAGAAACGTTTCAGAAAACAGCATTGGAGCTTCGGCTTCAGTGCTGTTTTTTTTTGTCCTGAATTGCTGTTTTCTCGAAAGAGAATGTTGAGGTTTATTAGGAATCTTTTTTTATTTTTCCAGAGGGTTTCCTATTATTTAGCTAACTGCAGTTCAAACCAACTGGAAATTGTTTTTTTAGCTCCGTTTTCTCCTTGATAGCCATCCCAGATATTGAAAGCGATGAGCAATGACTTTCCTGCTTCGAATTGGACGTCTATTTTTTCATCGTTGACTTTCAATTTACGTTTTATGATGAGGAAATATCTTCCAAACTGATAATTTGCTTGTGTCTTAATTGACTGACTTTTATCATTTTGTAGCGACCAATTTGTCAATCCTGTGGCATTCCATTCATGCGCTGTATTATCCGAAGAAGTCCATTTCCATAGATTTACAGGGTGGTCCGAGTCACCATTTAGAAAATAAGGTTTAACAACCTCATTATTTAAGTTGAATTGTAGGGCCAGAGCATCTGGGAAATCCGGTTTTACGGGTTCTATAGGCTCTTCTTCCTTGGCCCCCTTTAGATGCTCTGGAAGCGGGGGAGTTGGGGATGCCTTAACAATATTTTTTTCTTGAAGAGCCGGATCATAAGAAGGATCATCCCAGTCAATTTTAAATGCGATCTCTTTATCATTATAGGCCGCTCGAACAGTCAAGTTCCTTACGGTCGGGAAATAGGATTTTGGTTTTTGTAGGATCTGACCACCGAGTGGAATATAAGCAGATTTCATTTTTGTCCAAAAAGAAGCGTTAAAATCATCTGGCAAGTCTTCGCTAGTTTTTTTTGCAAGTATCACCGGTTTTACCTGTGGTTGTTTTGGAGACCCAAGAGTCAAAACAAAATCTACAATATCCCAAATTTCCTGGTCTTTAAAAATACGAGGAGAAAACTTCGGCATGGCGGTGGTGGAAAGTCCAGTTCGTAAGGTCAGAAATATATCTTTTCTTGTAGTTCCTCTGCGAAAATTCCATGGTTCGCTAAGATTTCTCGGCCAAATGGCATTGGATGAGTAGTCTACAATTCGTGCTGTGGTAACCCCATCGCCTCTACCTTTTACGCCATGACACCCCGAGCAATTAATCATAAACGATTTTTTACCTCGCTCTATTCCCTCCTGAGAAACCGTAGGAGGCTCAGGAATCGTAATAATTTTATGTTTTTTGCCGCGCTTTTTAAATTTTTTAAATTTTTTTGATAAGGACTTGATATAGAGAACCAGGCTTTGTCGATCGCTGTTTGAAAGGTGACTCCAGCTAGGCATAGTGGTTCCTTTCATTCCGTTTGAAACAGCATCAAACAGGTCTTCATCAGTCGGTATTTTTCCGAATGAAGTCGACCGGATTTTGATATGTCCTTTGGTTAGGTTTCGGGGGTGTGGCAGGGTGTATTCTTTAGAAGGGCCATCACCTTTACCTTTTTCTCCGTGACAAAAAGCACATTTTTTTAAATAGATATTTTTGCCTTGTTTTATTGAAGGATTTTGTTTTTCCGATATTGGTTGCCTGCGTTCTTTTACTGTTTCATTAATATAAAGGATAGTTTTCCAGACTTCTTCCTGACTTAGAACCTCTTCCCATGCTGGCATTGCCGAGTTCCATGGCTCAAACCTTTCCGGAAGGCCTTTGCCTCCCTTCATAATCCTCCAAAATGCATATGCAGGTGTTTTAGAGACAACAGAGTTTTTCTGTGTGAAATTTGCTGGGGCAGGGAAAAAGCTTTCGCCAAACAGTCCTTTGCCATCCAAAAGATCGCCGTGACAAAGAAAACAGTTTTTAATGTAAATTTCTCCTCCTTCCTTGATTGTTTCAGGATCAGAGGAGAAGGGGTTTTTGATATTTTCTAAAGAGAACTCCTTCCCCTTAAGCGTTATGGATTTAGGGATATCTTTAGAAGTTGGGGCAGTAAAGCCTAAAAGTGAGGAGGGTAGGGTCAGTAATAATAAGGCCGCGAGTAATAACGAAAACTGGGAATTGCGGGGTTTGGATTGTGCTATCAAGTTAGCGCCCCATTTCTTTACCTTTTGCCGTCCCAGGAATAACTGCATCTTTTTTGATTCGACCCGATTTGATTGTTTCATAAAAAGGTCGAACAACCTTGTCTCCATTGAACGCAAAATTTAGGTCAATGGTTTCCCCTGCAGCAATTTTTACTTTCCGGGTATGTTTTTTCATTAAATAATGCCATGCCGTAACCTTATATTCCCCAGGAGGAATATTGTCTATTTTGAAGTTACCATCAATTTTGGTTTGATCGTAATAGGGGTTTTGTATCCGATAACCCCAGGTTTGCATGAACTCATGCATGCCACAGATCATTTGCATGATTTTATAATTTTTCCTGAAATTAACCTTGCCATCGGAAACTTCTTCGGCGGGAATGGGTATATTTAAAAGAATTTTGCCTCTTTCTTTTTGGTATACCTGGCTGTTATGCATGACGGCATCAATGTTATCAACTTTAAAGCTCTCACCCTGACGGATTATGTTCACATCGGGGAAAAACTTGCAGTTTTCTGCAATTATATTGATGGGCTCTTTATTAAATGGTTTGCCTGCGTCCACATGTTCTAGCGTAACCACCACATCTTTCAATCCACCATCGGGAGAAACTTTGAAATCCTCAAGAATTCTGTTCATCTCATCATCGGTATCGACCTCGGCACACATGTCAATGTTTGGAAAAAGAATAAGATGGTAAATTCTGGGATAAGGCATTCTCCCACTTAATGTGACCTTCCCTTGGATCGTTCCCCCATTAGTGACTTCCATTTCTTGGTAAGCCCAGCCTGAAGTTGATGCCACGGAAGAAATAGAAATTATTAATGTGACAATGGATAGAATTCTTTTCATTCTTTAAGCCTCAGTAATCAATAACGGTTTTTTGGGGGGGATAGAGTTTGAACAACCGAGTGTTAAAAACTTCTCTTCTGTTGATCCTATTTGCCATGCTACATCCCGTTTAATGGCTCTGGTGTAACTTGAGCCATTGTTATTTATAAGGTTATACGTTGTTTCGGAAAAGGTTTTTTGGGAACACTCAGATTCAACTCGCTGGAACCCTTTCGAATTTCCGTACAAAACCCGTTGGATTAAAAGGGCTGTTCCTTTTTTTATTATAATTTAAGGCCCAAGTCAAGGGTGAGTTTAATTACCTATTTAGGTCCTTTTTGGTCAGTAGATTTTATTGATGTAAGAGACTTTAAATGAAATTCCTTTAAATAATTTGATCTATGATTTAAAATGAGATCCTGAATTTAAGACCGTTTAAATAAGAAAAAATTCCCTTTTATTAAGGTTTTCTGTGCGGAAAATATTTACACTGATTATTTTTATTTGCTTGATAGCTGAGATTGTTTCTGCGGGTATGCCGGGGCCTGGCGATAGGGCTCCTGATTTTTCGCTAAAAACACTTGATGGCAAACAGATATCGCTTTCAGATATGAAGGGCAAAGTAGTCCTTATTGGAATGTTCCATATTTGCGTGCCTTGCATGAATCAAGCGATTGAATTTAATAAGGTCCGGGATCAGTTTGACGAGAATCAAGTGGCCATTATAGGGATAAATACAAATGGCGACTCGAAGGAAGCAATTCTAAATTATCTTTCCAAGTTCCCCGAAAAAGTTCGTTTTCCCTATTTGGTGGATCCCGTGAAATCTTTTTACCAGGATTATTTGCAAAGAGAAATGCCAACGGTCTTAATAGTAGATAAAGAAGGAATTCTCAATGCAAGAGCCCCAGGTGTTAGTGCGGGTCAGTTAGTGCCTCACCTGAAAAAGATGCTTTAGAGCGGGACATTTCTCCTAAAAAAGCCTAACTTCCCAGTAGTACCTTATTCCTCCGCATATTTTCTTTCACCAGGAGTACCTTTTCTGGTGTAATGCTCATCGACCTAGTTCCTTCAATACTTTTTTCATATCGCTCTGGACGGCTTTTCGATTTTCAAGTGTGTAAGCTCTTAAAAGATAGGCTGGATGCAGGGTCAGCATTAATTTAAATCCTTCATATTCATGCCAGGTTCCCCGCTCTTTGGTGATTGGCACGTTTCTTCCCAGCAGGGTTGATGCTGCGGGTTTTCCTAAGGCAACCACTACTCTGGGTTGAATGGCTTTTAGTTGCTGTATAAGAAAAGGGTTGCAGGCGGCAATTTCTTCTTTTTCTGGATCACGATTTCCTGGTGGGCGACATTTGACAATATTACAAATATAAGTGTCTTTTTCGCGGTCGAGATGCATGCCTTTTTCTATAATTTCAGTCAACTTTTTACCGGCACGTCCTACAAAAGGGAGGCCTTGTTCATCCTCATCGGCTCCTGGTCCCTCCCCAACAAAAACCAGATCGGCTTTCGGGTTCCCCGACCCAAAAACAATATTTTTTCTCCCCTGAGAAAGTTTGCAACGGGTACAGTCCCCTAGCTCTTCCCGAACCTCTATTAATGAATTTGCTTTTTTATTGTCTGTCATAATTTTTGTGGAAGAGGGATTGGAGGGAGAAACCGAGTCAGCTAATAAATCAGATTCGCAGGGTATCTCCGAGTAACCGGCATCCTTTAAAAACAATAAATGGTTTTTTAATTCTCTTAAGAGGCTATTGCGGTCAGGTGCTTGCATATCGAGTGCAAGAGTAACAAAAGGTAAAGGAAAAACAAACAATTAAACAAATTTTAAGATATTTTAATTTAAAATCATATATTTAGATAAATTATACTAATGTAATTTATTAATTTTTTTTACAGGTAAATAAAACTGTATTATAGAAAGTTCTTGGCTATCTTGTTGAAAAAAAGTTGATAATGAATTTGGCACATAGTATGTATAGTAATACTTAATTTGATTTTTAAAAAATTGGAATATTTTGTTTAATTCCGTATCTATCTAAGCGCCATCTTCTAAAAAAGGGGCCTTGAGGCATTTAGTGGTTTTTAAGAAAAGTTCATATATGCAGAGATTTACAAAAATTTCAGTTTTGCAGGGGCTGTTGGTTTTAGCTGCATTACTCTGTCTTGCCAGTTTTGCTCAGGCGAGCCAGGATCACCATTCCCATAAACGGGCTAAAATCGTTTCTCCTTTCGATAAGGTGTCTTCAAATAAACCGCTGCATTGCTTGTTAAATTCTCATTTGCATAAGGCCAATCAAGAATGCCCTCATAAGGCAAATCATTCGAAGAAAAGTATGGCTACTGAACTTCGAGCAGACTGTGGTTCGAACCCGGTAAACTCTGATGGTATTTCTTTTGGAAATGACCTTCCGCAATATATTAAAAATGAAGAATTTGTCCATCATCTGGCTCCTCTAGCTTTAATTCCTCTGAAGATCGAAAAAACTCGTCTTTTTCCCCATTCCATTGAGCGCCCACCTCAACTCTCTTAGCTTTTAATTGTTAGTTTAAGAGGGCTAAATTATGCGCTGTGCTTAACCTTAGCGTGAGATTCGTTTGGTTTCAATTGCCCTCAAAGTATTCTGTTTTATTAACTATAGATTCAATGCTGAGAGGTAATAATGTTTAGTAGAAAGACTGGAATCATTGCTTTATTTTCTAACTTGGTTGTAATGTTCTGGGCGATGGCTGCCCAGGCTTATGTGGGGCTCTGTTGTGCACATTGTGGTGGCAACATGCCTCTGAATATTTTTGGTGGAGGAATCCCTGAACCCCATGAGTTTCGATTTAAGATCAGTCAAATGTTCATGGAGATGGGCCCCTTGCGTGATGGTACTAGCGATATTTTAAGCACAACATTAGTGGGGATGGCGAACGGTAATACTTTCCCGTCAGTCCCTCGGTCTATGCAAAAGCATATGACAATGATCGGAGGGGCTTATTCATTCACTGACAAGTTTGCTGTAATGGCTATGACTAATTACACAGCCAATTCAATGCCAATGGAAGTTAAACCTTCTATGGGTACTAACTTTACTATGAAGTCTGATGGAATTGGAGATATTACGTTACTTGGGAAATATCGTTTGTACGCAGATGATCCCCTCGTTCCTACAAGTCAATTGTCCACTGTTTTTGGAATATCAATTCCGACAGGAAATATTGAGAAGAAATTTTCTAATAGCACGGTGTCAGGTGTAAATGGAACCCTTCTTCCATATAAGATGCAGTTGGGAAGTGGAACGTTAGACCCCATAATTGCGCTGACTTACCAAGGTTCCAGGGACCCATTCTGGTGGGGTATTAATACCAAGTTGCAAGCCCGTGTTTATGATAATGACCAAGGGTACCATAGGGGCCAAGAGTTCTTTTATGATTTTTATTTCATGAAACAGGTTCATGATAAATGGGTTATCCATACACAGTTAAATGGTTCTTGGGAAGGGAGGATTAGTAAAGAAGCTTATAACGGAAGAATATTGGGACAAGGGCATGCGAGTACTGTGGTAGCAAATAATTTCACGAGTCCGCTCTTTGATCCTCATAATTATGGTGGTCATAAAGTTGGGATCAGTTTGGGGGCGCAGTTTCAACCCGTTCCGATGCAAATCATCGAATTGACGGCGACTTTACCGTTGTATCAAAATTTGAACGGCCCTCAGATGCGCGATAATTGGATGCTTCGGCTTTCTTATTACTTTGAGGTGCCGACAAAGAAAAGTCGTCGTTATAAAGGCTTCAGTGCTCCAAAAGAATTAGGATTCTAGTTGGTTAGGCTATGCGTATATTAGTCTTTGTTTTAATTGTTGGTTTGTTTTATATAGGGGGTTGTTCTACAACCCAAGTTATACCGGAACCGGATAGCCCAGGCGCAAAGTTGTATATTGAAAAATGCACGCAGTGCCACGGCCTACCGGGACCGAAACGGCATACTTCGGAACAATGGGATCACGTTCTAGTTATGATGAGTGGCTTTATGAACCAGAGAGGTTT
>CAZMBO010000023.1:8133-13594 GCA_964564655.1 uncultured Nitrospina sp.
TGCCTTATTGGAATCTACCTGAATAATGCCTGGGCTAAACCTGAGGCAGATGAAACTGAGGCAGATGAAATTCTCACTCAGTTAGAAGTTAATGAAATTCTCACTCAGTTAGATAAGAACTATTATTACCCGCAACAGACACTATCGGAACTCCGAGCGCGAGTACAATGGCAACAATTGGATGTGGCATCTGGCTCTGGAAAATTTTTGCGTAATCCAGACTTTATGTTCACTTGGAAGGTAAGTGGATACGAAGAAATCCGAGACTTTGAATTTGCAGGTGATCCAGATAAGTATTCGATACACGAGCTTGAGTTAAAAAGTCAGATCAAAAACTATGGAGAGTTAATCATTCCTTTGACCTTAAGGCAAAAGTTTTCCAAATACAGCGGTCAGTTAACCACAAAAAACAAGCGAAGGGAAAGTCTGCTTTTAAGCTCTAATTCAGACGGTGAATCCGTTACAAGTTACCATTTGATAATAAATAAGAAAGAAATGAAAATTGAAACAATACGATTCAAGCAGCGATTTGATCCGCATGAAGTGAGTGGTATGTTTCGTTATGAAAAATTGGATGGCAAATGGGTAATTGCCGAAAGTAAGTCCCGTTTCACGATGGGTGAGTTAGACTATCAGGAAAAATCAACCTACCGGTATAAAAAATTTGATGAAATATGGTTGGTTCATCGAATTGATCAGGTTCTGAAACAGGGTAACAGAATCGTCCAATCTCACCGTTTTAAAATCACGGATGTCCGTAACACTTTTTAAGCAAATCAACTTCGATTAGATGAAACGATTGAGTATTTCACCGATGTTATTAAAGAAAGTCTTATTAGCTTGGTCCATTGCCTTTATGTTTTTTGGTGCTTCTGAAGCGCTGGCAAAAAATCATGATCAAGGACATCATCAACAGCATGTGGGCTCAATTGTTTCTCCATTTGATAGCCATAAAAAACTTGTATCTCCACATTGTCTTCTAAATCGGGGAACCCACCATCAAAAAGGGAAATGTCCTCATTCAAGCACCAATAGAGACAAAACTACCCGGATTGCCTTAGACTGTGGTGGCAAAACCTCCGGAGCCATTCCTCAAACATCCTCTTATAGTAGTGATTATGTGGAAACATATTTAAGTCCGCTCATTTATCCTTTACAGAATAAACAAATTTCCTCTACGGCTCTGTTTCCATACAACCAGTTCATTGATTTGCTCGATCCACCCCCAAGGTTCATATAACCCTCATCTTTATTCTGTCCAGTTTTTTAATTTAGTTTTACCAGGTTTCCAAAGGAGACTGGAATCACTATTTGTATTGGATTTGAATTCTTTCTGCATGTGGCTAAGCGGGAGGTTCGAATTAAATTTTTTGTTGCATGTATTGACTTTTATATGCATCTAGGAGAATAGTTCTGTGAGTTTTATGATGCGAAACACATTTTTGGTTTTATCCCTTGTTGTCTTTGTTTTTTCTACTACTTTTGTTCAAGCAGCTCATGAAGATACACACATATTAGAGGAATTAAATGTTTTGGCCCCAAGAGTTCCACTTCGGGACACTTTTGACGACGTCATGCCAGTCCCAACATCAAAACTCAAGGTGGATCGTAATGAAATAGATACGATCAATACGATTACTATAGAAGATACAGTCCGTTATGCTCCTAATCTTGAGGTCAGAAGGCGATATTTTGGTGATCCTAATGGTGTCATTTCGATGCGAGGAAATGGAAACTTCCAGACGGCGCGCCAGATGGTATTCGTAGATGGGTTTCCTCTTCATAGCCTACTTCGTACCCGATGGAATGGTGCTCCACAGTGGAATTTTGTGGCACCAGATGAAACCGACCATGTAAATATCACCTATGGTCCTTTCTCACCAAAATACAGCGGAAACGCTATGGGTGGAGTGATCGACATATTCAGCAGGGAACCTCAAAAAGAAGAATGGGCTTTGCAAACCACGGGCTGGGTTCAGGATTGGGAGTTGAAACAAAGCAAAGGTAACGCGCCGGGTTACAAAACCTTTTTTGCTCATGGGAATAAAATCGGAAAACTTTCCTATTATATGTTCTATAACCGCTTGGAAACGCAGACTCAACCCACAAATATGCAGACAGATACTAGTATAGGAGGGGCCGGAGGTACAACCGTAACTGGTCCGGAAAGGTTTATGGATGCTAGGGTGCGGGACTCTATCGTTTATTCTGATGATGGTGAAGAAAAGACTATCAATGATTTATTTAAGATGAAGATGAACTACGATTTTTCTTCTCAATTTAAGTTAAGAGGAATGATTGGTTTTCTTGATCGTCATAGAGAACAGTTAAATGTGAATAATTATATTCAAGATTCGAGTGGCAACAAACTTTGGACTGGCAATCTAAGTTTAAATGGAACAAAGTTTAATGTAAGCGAAAATAATTTTGATGTGTCCAAACAGGATAAGCAGGATTTGCTTATTGGGTTGGGTGCCAAGGGAACGTTAGCTAATGACTGGAATTATGATGTGGCCCTAAGTACTTATTTTGTTTTACAGGACATTGCCAGGGATTCTGATGAAAACCCGGACTCCAGTGCATACGATGGTAGTGGTCAGTTGACAGAATTTTCTAATACCGGTTGGCAGATGGTCGAGATAAGATTCGATAAAGAATCGATCTGGGATTCACCCAATCTTTCTTTCGAGGGTGGTTACCACTACGATCATGCTCGGATGAAAGTTGAGAATATCAGGAGTCTTCCAGACTGGGAACTCTCGGAGAGAGGAGCAGGGTCATTAAATAACTCCAGCGGTGGTGAGACAGACACTCATGCTTGGCACGGAAACCTTGGTTTCCAGTTAAACCCGAAATGGGATCTGCAAACTGGGTTGCGTACTGAACTCTGGCGCTCTTTCAGGGGTTTTAAACACGAATCAGCAACTGAAACCGGTCACCAGCTTTCCAGAATGGAATATGCATTTTCTCCAAAACTATCTTTAGGATTCAAACCCAGTAATGAATGGGATTTTCGTTTTTCTCTAGCGCGTTCAACGCGGTTTCCATTACCCGAAGAGTTATTCGAAAATGTTGATGACCTGCAGAACAACAGTATAGCCAGTCCAGGTTTAAAGCCTGAAGTCGGCAAACACGCCACCATTATGATTGGAAACTACAAACCCAAAGAAACGACCCGGTTAAATCTGTTTTTTGATGAAATCACAGACACCATTTTTTCAGACCAGGATATTACCGATGGGACTACAACCAGTACTTACGTTAATATCAATAAGGTCAGGACATTTGGTGCTGAGTTTAGTACACAACGAAGGGACTTTTTAATTTCCAATCATGACTTGTCTTTTAATGTTTCCTATACTAATTCCGAAATCATAAGGCATGATTCAAATACCTCAGCTGAGGGTAAAGACTTGCCTCGCGTGCCTGAATGGAGAGCCAAGTTTCAATCTTTATACCATATCTCTAATCAATGGGATGCAATGTTGGCGGGGCGTTACCAGGATAAGGCATTTGGTCAAATCAATAATAGCGATACCCTTTCAGGATTTCAGGCGCAGGACGAGTATTTTTTCTTGGATCTTAAAACAACGTATCGGACTAGAAAAGCGAATGTGTCATTTGGTGTAAACAATCTGACCGACCAGCTTGCTTATACAGGTCCGCATATATTTCCAAGAAGAACCTATTCGGTTGATTTTCAATGGAAATTTTAGAGGCCACTTTAATCTAAAATGTGAGAGAAGTTGATTTCTATCTCGTAGCTTAAGTTACCATGGTAAAGATTAATATGACTAATGTTTGAATAAATTCAGAGAGAATTATTATGTTTAGTCAAAAAAAAATAAAAATTATCCTTGTATGCTTTCTTTTTCTCCTGTCCTGCATTGGACCTGAATTGAAGATTTCTGAGAAAAAAGTACGGGCGAATCTTAAATCAAATAATAATCCCGAGATTATTTGGGAGCCTGAGCCAAGACTTGTTGCTAAGGGAAATGACGGTCAGCTTTTAGTGAGAACCTCTGAGTCGATGCAATTGCTTTATGCCGCGCATGATAATAAAGGTAAACAAAACCTGTTTATGACCGAAACCAAGAATATAGGTGACAGTTTTTCCAATTCGATTTTTGTGAATTCAGAAAAGGATGAGGTCAGCGCCCATGGCGAGAACGGTCCTAAACTTAGGCAGGGTAAAGGACGTGGTATTTTTGCGGCCTGGGTTGGAAAACAAGATATTAAGTTTGCTCGGTCTATGAATTTTGGAAAAAGCTTTGGCCCCTCTCTTCGCGTCAACGATGATAAAGGAAAAGCGTCACAATCTTTTTTCACAATGGAGGTTTCTCCTGCTGGGAAATTATTTACGGCCTGGCTGGATGGTCGAGATAAAAAATCCGGAAAACCGGGAACTTCTTCATTCTATATTGCCCGTTCTGTAAATCAGGGAAAATCATTTGAGAAAAATATTAAAGTTTCTGGAGATGTTTGCCCTTGTTGCCGTGCCGCATTGGCATTTGGAGAAAACGGGGAAATATTTGCTTCATGGCGCCATGTTTACGCTGACAACGAGAGGATCATGGTTGTTGCCACTTCTCTTGATGGAGGTAAAACTTGGTCTGATCCGGTAAAGGTAACTAAAACAGGTTGGAAAGTGAACGGTTGTGCGCATTCAGGGTCGAGTATGAAATACGTCGATGGAAAACTTTTTATATCTTGGTATACCGGAAAAGATGACAAAGCTGCTCTTAAACTTTCTTATTCATCCGATCATGGAAAATCTTTTACTCCAGCAAAAGATATTCACGGCCAAACCCTGGATGCTAATCATCCAGATATGGTGGTTATCGGAAAAGAAGCTTGGGTGATTTTTCAGGGACGAGATCCTAACCAGTCTGGAGGCTGGGGACATGAAAAGGCATGGCTCGTGCGGATTAAAGCCGACACAAGTGCCTCAGAACCTTCTCCATTGCCATCTACTGGCGGTAGCGTGGCCTACCCGTATTTGGTTAAGGGGAACGGGGGGCGCATTTATGCTACCTGGACCGAAATTGGTGAAGAAGGTCCCAAAGTGATGCTATGCCGAGGTCGGATTAATTCTTAGATTATTTAGATTCTTTGTAATGGATATAATTCCAAAATACTGAAAATACAATTCAACATTAGCCATGTTGTTGCCATTTCCGCAAGTGTTCATTATGGAATCTTGCCAGAAAACGTTCAACCTTGTCGCGATTCGTAGTTCCGCAAACTATTCTTCATAAACCCCAGGTCAAAAACATGACCTTTTATTTCCTGGGCAGGGCCCTTTTAACTGTCCACCTTTCTTTTTTCAGGTTGAACGAAGTTAATTAAGTAGCCGTAATGTTTATCAAAGGAATTGAATTTACATATTAGCTATTTTTTTAACTATTTTTAGTCCGGCTTTAAAACATAATTATTTTAATGACAGGTTAAAGTTTTACGG
>CAZMBO010000023.1:13694-19208 GCA_964564655.1 uncultured Nitrospina sp.
TTTTTAGTCCGGCTTTAAAACATAATTATTTTAATGACAGGTTAAAGTTTTACGGAAATATGGCGATATTGTGTCCGTTTAATACAGGTGTATTCTGTTTAAATGTGTTAAAATATCACAGGTTTTGATGGTTATGTATTTGATTTATTTAGAGTAAATTGTTAAGTTACTATGATTGATATAGAGGAAATTCCATTGGTAATTCTTTATAAAGGTCTTTAAGTTTTCTAGGAGGTCCAAGCATGTCGAATTTGAAAAGTGCCTGGGAACTGAGTCTAGAAAGATCGGACGATCTTGTTCCAGAGTTGAAGTCCAAGAAAAAGCTAACAAAAAAGCAAAAAGAACAAATTGCTGAAGTTAGAAAAGATTATACGGCGCAAATTGCTGACCGGGATGTGACGGTACAGGACAAAATCCGTAAACTTTCCAACCGTGTACCTCCTGAAGAAATAGCAAATGCAAAGCTGGAGTTAGAAACTCAATTCCGGCAAGAAAAAAAATCCCTAGAAGAAGAAATGGAACAAGAAATTGAATCGATCCGGAACTCAAAAGGTTGAGAAAACTTTCGCTGCTTATCTGTGCTCTTATTAGTACTATTAATCCCACCCAAAACCAAAAGACCTTAAATAAAATGAAAGCCCTCGCATGAAAACAGTCATTAAGAAAATAATTGAAGACGCCTTAGATAAAGCAAAAAGGGCCGGTGAATTGGAACTTGGGAATGCCCCTGATGTTGTTATTGAAAAACCCAAAGATGAAAAGATGGGAGACTTTGCAACCAATGTTGCGATGACCTTAGCGCGTAACGAACGTAAAAACCCAAAAGTGATTGCAGAGATCATCAGTCGCCATATAGAAAATGGTGTGGCTGGGTTAGATTCTGTAGAAATTGCAGGGCCTGGATTTTTAAATTTGAAAATGTCTCCAAGCTTTTTTCTCAATCGACTGACCGATGCTGTTCAGCAGCAAAATGATTTTGGAAAATCGAATGTGGGCCAAGGTATCAAAATATTAATTGAATTTGTCAGTGCTAATCCTACGGGTCCTTTGCATATTGGTCATGGTAGAGGAGCAGCAGTTGGTGATGCGTTGGCGCGAATCCTTAGAAAAGCAGGTTACGACTTAAGTACCGAATATTATGTGAATGATGTAGGAAATCAAATGAATACTCTGGGACGCTCTACATGGTTACGTTATTTGGAGTTGCTTGGAGGAAAAAAAGAATTTCCCAAAGATCATTATCGTGGGGAATATATAAAAGACATTGCGCAACATGTTATTGATCAGCGAGGCAACGAATTTCTTGATAAATCTGAGGAGGAGTGTGTCCCATATTTTAGAGAACTTGCCAAGGAAAAAATTCTTGAAGGGATCAGACAAGATCTTTCTGATTTTCGCGTGACATTTGACAACTGGTTCAGCGAACAGTCCCTCTATAAAGATAATTCGGTAGAAGGTGCAATTGAATGGTTAAGGGATAAAGGTCATATTTATGATAAGGATGGTGCTGTATGGTTAAAGTCTTCTGCTTTTGATGATGATAAAGACCGCGTAATTGTAAAGCAAACGGGTGAAAAGACTTATTTCTGTTCGGATATTGCTTACCATCAGAATAAAATCAAACGTGGTTTTAAGAAAATTATTAATCTGATGGGTGCAGACCACCATGGGTATGTGCCGCGTATGGAAGCCGTATTACAGGCTATGGGGTACGACAAAAATATTTTTAAGATACTGCTGATTCAATTTGTGAGTCTGCTTAGAGGTGGTAAAAAAGTATCTATGTCGACCCGGTCTGGGGAATTTGAAACCCTGTCTGATGTGGTAAGCGAGGTTGGCGTTGATGCAGCGCGCTATTTTTTCCTAATGAGAAGTTCTGATGCGCATTTGGACTTTGATCTTGAGTTAGCTAAACAGGAGACACCGGAAAATCCAGTTTTCTATATCCAATATGCACATGCAAGAATTTGTAGTATCTTTCGAGGCTCTAAAGACAAGGGTATTCAGTTCCCTGAAAATACGAATGTCGACCTGTCCCCACTTGTTGAGGAGGAAGAATATTCGATCATAAAAGCAATTTTGGCATTTCCTGAAGTTGTGGAGAAAAGCGCTTTAGCCTTGGAAGTGCATAGAATTTCGCATTACCTGCTCGATCTAGTATCGCGTTTCCATGGATATTACAGCCGGCACAGGGTGATTTCCGATGATATCCCACTGACCCTGGCGCGCTTGTATTTGTTAGATGGATTAAGAGTAACTATTCGAAACGGGTTTGACCTAATGGGAATTTCAGTGCCTGAAAAGATGTAAGGCTGATTCCGATGGAGTGATATGAGACTCATTTATCTTGCGATCCTTATTTCAATAACAATATCGACCTTTTATTTTAAGGATGGATTATTGTTAGGTTTTTTTGGAGAAGGAAAAAAACCTGCGGTAAGTAAAAAAGTGAGTGTGGTGAAACCTAAATTCCTTGTTAATAAAGCGGAGGCTCTAAAACCTGTTTCCCATCAATTTACCTTTTTTGAAACCTTGAATGACAAGACCATGACCAAGTATGTAGGGCTAAATGGTGAAATACTTCCGGTCTCGTCACCTGCTAAGCCGGTTTATCTTTTTAAGGAAAAAAGTATTCCCAGATTGGTAGTTGAACCTGTTAAATCGGATCTAAAATCAAAAACTTTAAAAATTGCTCGGGAAGAAAAAAAACCACCGCCATCAACATTGCTTCGATTTTTCGTCCAAGTCAGTTCATTCCGCAATCAAAAGAAAGCAGGCGCATTAAAAATAAAATTGCAAGAAAAAGGTTTTGATTCATTTCTTATTGCAACGGAATTGCCGAATCGTGGAGGTAAATGGTATCGGGTTTTTCTAGGTAAATATAGCGATGAAGAATTAGCGGTGAAAGATGCAGAGCGCGCCAAAAAAGAGTTCAGGCTCAATGCAGTTGTTGTAAGGAAAACCCTGGGATAAGCATGTTATTTCTCTGAGCACATATGGTCTTTATCACAAAAGGCCTGAAGTTCTTCTACTGGGTCATCAATTCTTGGACCACCATAAAATTTTTCTTTACTATCGAACCAAGTATTGAACCTGTAGCCTTCAATATCATCGTGATATAACTTTCTTCTTTCATCTTTTCCATTGAACTCAAAATCAATTTGTGTCATTCCTCCTGGTTTGATGGTAACTACACCTGTTTTCTGGGGTATATAGGTATGCCAAGCCACTACTTCGTATGTTCCAGGAGGAATATTGTCAATCGAAAAACCCCCATTTGAGTCGGTCACCGTATAATACGGGTTTTTTACCAGATAGCCGTGAGTTTGCAAGAATGGGTGTAGATTACATTTGATGGTGTATTCACTTGCATTGGCTCGAACGAATGCAGACCGCACCTGACTGGATTTAGGAGTGACCGGACGGTTAGAAGTTTGATTGGGATAGATATTTCTAACTTCATAAGTTGCTATCTCATGCTGAATTGGATCCGTGTTTTCAATAAGAATATTTTCACTGTTTTTTACCCCGATGGTGTAATTGTTAGCACGACAACGATCTATGTGAAACGTTTGCATTTTTTGTGGAAAAGGTTTTCCTTTTTTAACATTTGTTAGAGCAATGACAGTGTCTTTCAAGCCACGATTTTTCGAAACCGTAAAATCAAAAAGTAAGCGATGCCCTTTACCGTCTGAAATGCGCGAACAAAATTCAATATTCGGGGCGTGGACTAGGTGAAAGGAACGGGCTTTGGGGATTGGCCCTGCAAGAGTAACGCGGCCATTTAGCGTGCCCCCATTATCTACTGTTGTTACTTTGTATTCTGGAATGATTTGGTCGAATAATTTTTTTGCCAGCTTATTGTTGCGTTTGAAAAGGATATCTACTTTTTCTCTAGCTTTTTTCCTATTTCCCTGACGATTGAATAAAATGCCGAGATCGTATTCAGCCTTTACCATCCTTCGGTCAAGGCTCAATGCAATCTCAAGTTCTTTTATTGCCTCATCGATTAAATTTAGTCGAGCAAGCGAAACCCCTCGATTGTAACGAAGTCCAGAAGAGTCATAGCCCAGTTTCAGTGCTTTGTCGAATGAAAACAGGGCTTCTTTAAACATTCCCGTCTGGCTTAATGCAACTCCAAGATTTGCATGTATCAATCCTTTGTTCGGTAAAAGCTTGGCGGATTTTATAAATTCAGGGATAGCATCTTTCCATAGTTTTTGTTGGCTAAGTTTAACTGCCCTCTGATAATGAAGTTCCGCTTCCTTACTATGGGTTGATGCGTCAACATAAAATGTAAGCAGGAAAAAAGAACATGTTAAAATTGTAATAAAACGCATGAGCTAATCTTGAGTTTTTAGTAATGTGTAGTTGCTATATGTCTTTGCATACAGGTTGTGCAATCTATCAATACCTTGTTCATGTGTCAACTACGGCTAAAGGGATCAATGAAATATTCATGCTACTCCTAATTAAGGGATCAATAAAATATCCATACTATTCCCTTTATAGTTATTTTGTTGGTATAAAAATTTTAATCAAAACCTCACAGGAGCCATATTTTTGAAAATCAATGAGTTGTTGGAGCCTTTTACTCCCCATCCCGCTTTGAGAGGAGGTATTATTCAAACTATAGCCGGATCGCAATTACCTGGGAAGCCAATCGCACTTCCAGAGAAAATTCCATACACTATTGACCTTGATGTGGATGCGAAAGCTATTTTGTATGAAATAGAATCTGTGGATAAAAATAAGCCTGTTGTCATGCTAGCCCACGGTATGGGAGGTTGTTCTGAATCGGGCTATATAAAAAGGATTGCTGGGAAACTATGGTCGCATGGATACGGTGTTTTCATGATCAACCATCGAGGTAGTGGCAGTGGAATGGGACTTAGCTCCAGTCTATGGAATGGGGGTTTGAGTGATGACTTTGATAAAATGATCCGTTTTATATTGACGAAACATTCTTGTCTTCTCATAATTGGTTTCTCTTTGAGCGGAAATATTCTTCTTAAATATTTAGGTGAAGGTCGGGTTGTTCCTTCTGGATTGATAGGTGCACTAGCAGTTAATCCCCCTATAGATTTACGTGTTGCTAGCCATAATCTTTCTACCCATGCGTCGTGTTGGTTATTTAATCGTTACTATATGAAATTGATAGGAATTCAAGCTCAGGCTTTGAAAAAAAATTTTCCTAAGGCCATGGATCCAGCCCAAAACCTAAGCACAATCTGGGATTTTGATGTGAGTTATACTGCGCCAGCAGGCGGATATAAAGATGTGGATGATTATTATGATCAGTGTAGCGGGAAAAATTATCTAAAAAATATCGAGAAACCTACATCCATTCTATGTTCTTTAGACGATCCTTTTGTGTCTCCGGAAGTTTTTAGAAACCTTTCTAGTAACGTGGATTTTTTTCAGCCTCAGGGAGGTGGGCATATGGGTTATATTTCACATAAAAAAAACCAATTTGGAGATCGCCGTTGGATGGACTATGTAGTTCTTATGTGG
>CAZMBO010000023.1:19308-23239 GCA_964564655.1 uncultured Nitrospina sp.
GAGCAAAATAAAAAAGAATGACGCAGTTGTCAACTAGTGAAGATTCGTGTTATAGAATTTAGCCACCCTCCATATCGAGGGGTCAACGGATTTAAGGAATAGCATGTCCCAAAAAACAAGATTTGAAAATGTAGAAATAATTTTTGAAGGCCGCCTGCGGGGTAACCAATTGATGCTTAGTGGCAAAGATCTCACGGCCGAAGACGCTAAGTTGCTTTGGGAGTCACCTAAAATGATAGAAGTCAGTTGGCTTGATCTGGCTGACAATAACTTGGGTGATGAAGGGATTCGGGGCTTGGTGGATTGCCCGTCACTTGAAAATATTCAATATTTAAATTTAAACAAAAACGGTATCAGTGATCAGGGTTTAGAGATTCTCGCGAAAGCAAAATTTCTTGGTAAACTGAAACGACTTCACCTAAAAGATAACCCAATAGAAGGTAAAGGTGTAGTTGCGTTGTTTAGTTCTGAAAACTTGGATAGCCTTTCAACATTTCAGATCAACGATGGTTGGACCTGCAAAAAAAGAGAAGGCTGGCGGTACAAACCGCAAGATTGAAGTATGTCCCGACCCTCTCTCCATATTCAAATAACAGCCCATGACCGCCCGGGTATTCTGGCCGAGACACTTGCCTTTGTTGTAAAGTTTGGCTGGAATGTTATGGATATTAAGCAATTTGTTTTCAATGGAATGCTTAATCTTTCCATACTGCTTGATGAAGATGATGGTAATTTAATCTCTCCTTTAAATGATTCTCTTGCGAAATATGCCGAAGAAAGAGGATATAAGTTAGCGATTTGTCCTTGGAAAACGGATTCCAACTCGGAAGCTTCATATCCTCATAGATCTGTCGTTACTTTACTTTGCTCGACCTTTTCTTCGGCGGCTTTCCTAGAAATAACGAAAACATTTTCTGATTTGGATATAAATATTCTTAGGATTGAGCAATTGGATTCGGGAGATATTCATGTCCTCGAGTTCATAATAGGGACACGTAAAGCTCATTCAACGGAGGATGTTTTAAATGCCTTGGTACTTTTTAAAGAAAATAATCGGGTAGATATCGCGGTACAGGAGGAGACTTATTTCCGCCGCAACAAACGGTTGATTGTTTTTGACGCCGATATGACTTTTTTACAATGTGAAGTAATAGATGAACTGGGTAAATTAGCCGGGCAAGGTGAAAAAATATCCAATATAACTCGTCAGGCAATGAGCGGAAAAATGGATTTTAAATCCGCTCTGCGTGAACGTGTTCGTTTATTAAAAGGCTTGCCTGAAAAAGCACTTGAAGAGCTATCCGATAATCTACCCCTCACTGCAGGGGCAGAAAACCTGGTTCGAATTTTAAAACATTTAGGCTACAAAATTGCTTTGGTCAGTGGAGGATTTGATTATTTTATCAATAAGCTGTGTCAACGATATGATCTAGATTATGGTATTGCAAACCAACTTAAAATTGAAAATGGTTTGGTTACTGGGGAGTTGGAGGGAGAAATCATTGATGCACAGGCTAAAGAAAATGTCTTGATTTCATTAGCTAAGAAAGAGGGGTTTTCACTTCGACAAGTGGTAGCGGTAGGTGATGGTGCCAACGATATTAAAATGTTGGCCAAAGCCGGTTTAGGAATTGCTTTTAACGCTAAGCCGATAGTGCAGCGCCAGGCACAGGCTAGTATCAATCTGCACGATTTAAAATTGATTCTATACTTTCTAGGAATAAATGGGGTTGACCTTCAAGAATTAAACGAAGCAGTGGAGAAGGGAATAATGCAGTCATGGCCGAAAGAAAGGTAAAAAGGGCTCTCCAAACAGTCCGTTTTTTGTGCAAAGTTTTTTATCGATAGCGCCAGCTATTTTTTATCGATTAAATTGACTCTCCCCATTATTAATTTTAGCGGAGTGGCATATGCGTTTAATACTTCTCCTGCAACTTTTTGGTTAGCTCTATATTGATAGAATTGTGTCTATTAGCTAATAAGGATCATCCCAATAGGGTGAGAATCGGAGCAGGGCTTATGTGGGATAAAGTCTGTCCAGCCATTATTATTTACTGTGGCTTTCACATCAATACCGCAGGCTTGTAGAGTGGGTCGAGCTTTTTCTGGATACTGGCAAAAGGTAGAGATGGTACAAGGGTTGCATAATTTACATGGTTGGGCGCCCAAAGCGAAGGCTTTTTGATATCCTTTTTGTTTGAACCTGGTTTCCAAATCAATAACAATTTCCTGCACGTTAGTATCGTGGTCTCCATAAATAAGAAGAGCTTGATCGTATTCTTCTAAAATTTCAGCCATTTCTTCAGATTCAGGTGTGAAAGGAGGGCACGTAAAAAGTCTTGCATGCTTAGAGCAACCGAATTGGCATTGAAGTTTTACCCAATGTGCTAGGGAAATAGCTTTAGTTGAAATCACCTTTGCTTTCATGCAACCCAAGTCCAGAGCCTCTTGAATTAGCTCCTGATTGGAACGAATGCTTTCCGGAATCATTTTTATATTTTCAGGGATCATCGTTTTAAAAAGATTTCCTTTAGTTTTAGCTTATTTACTGATTGTGTTAGTATTATTATGTCAATAAGAGTACGGGTCAAGGAATGATTCGTTATTCTTGTATATGTTTTTATTAGGATAGAAACTAGTCCACGAGTTGACTACTTGCTAGTGTGCTACTGAACTGACTTATAGATGTTTATAACCCTTTATGGCATTTCATGCTCCTCCCAAAACCTACCTTTATTTGAGCAGAACAGAGATAAGAAATGAATTTCCCTTTTAAAGGTATCGGTTTTGATTGGGCTTATACTCTGGTCGATCTTGGTAAAGAAGATGATCGTTCACCATTGAAAAAAGTATTTGGATATCTAAGTAGCAAAAATCTCTCTTTACCTGATTTTGAGGAGTTCCTCGATCAATCGAGGAAGATTTTCCACCCTATGATTGAAAATTCACGTACTACAAATCAGGAAGCTCATTTTGAAATTGCCCTGAAAAAATTAATATACCAATTTGGTATCCCTTTAAATGGAGATATTAGCTTGAAAAAGCTTCTTGAGATTTATTATCTGGAAGTTTATTCAGAAAGAAAACTGTACCCCGAAGTAATATCTGTGCTGAATTCTTTAAAAAATATAGGTGTTCGAATGGGAGTTGTATCTAACACAACTAACCCGCGGTTTATGAAAGAAAATGAGATGCAAGCAGTGGGTTTGGAACCTTTCTTTGATTTTGCAATATATTCCTCCGACGCTCCCTACCGAAAACCACATCCTTCAATTTTTCAACTGGCAATAGAAAGCTTAAAGCTGAAACCTGAAGAAATCCTTTTTGTCGGAGATAATATACGCTTAGACATAGTTGGGGCACAAAATGTGGGGATGAAAAGTGCATGGATAAATAGGGAACGTAAAAATAAATCTATAGATGGTGAACCTGACTATGAGTTGCATTCGTTGACAGACCTGTTGCGAATAGGCTCGTCCGCTCCATAAATGCATCGTTTTTTTGCAAATAAAAGTAATTTTTTAAATGACCTTGTAGTCCTTCAAGGTTCAGATGTCAGCCATATTCGTACAGTGCTTCGGCTAACTGTGGGAGATGAGATTGAAGTGCTTGATGGTGAAGGCTCTCTCTATTTAGTTAGGCTTGCAGAGTTAAAAAACAAATTAATTAAATGTGAGATTTTATCGTCGAAAAAAAATGATACCGAGTCTCCTTTAAAGGTCCACCTTGGACAATCCTTAGTCAAAGGGAATGGGTTTGATGTAATTTTGAGAAAAGCGGTAGAGTTAGGAGCACATTCTATAAGCCCTCTTTTAACAGAACGAACTGTGACAAAAAGTGATAGTGATAAAAAGATCATTCGTTGGAAAAAAATTGTTGAAGAAAGTTCTAAGCAGTGTGGTCGTAGTTCAATCCCTAAAATTTCAAATAG
>CAZMBO010000024.1:0-20949 GCA_964564655.1 uncultured Nitrospina sp.
AAGGATTTTCTTGCTTCCTTTGGATGGCTCCTCCATAATTTCTGGATGGAATACCGTCGCTTTGGTAAGACCAACGAAAAAATCTCTGTAATTACCCTTGGTGGAATGCGTTTCAAGCATGGTTGGAATCCGCCGCGAGATCATCTTCCTGCTGAATCAATCAAAAATTGTATCGAAATCACAAAGAAGGCGTTCGATGTCGGCATCAATCATATAGAAACAGCCTATGGGTATATGAAGAGTGAAAACCTTTATGGAATTTCCCTAAAAGAATTAGGGGTGCCGCGCGACCAATTCAAAATGATGACAAAAGGCGCACCGATGACAGGAGATGAAACTCGGGCCTTGATAGAGGAACAATTAACTAGCTTGAAACTGGATTTCATCGATTTTTACGGCTGGCATGGAATTAATAATGAAGAAAGATTGCAAGCGGCTATCAAGCCAGGGGGACCCGTAGAGGTTTTGCATCGAATGAAGGAAGAAGGCCTGGTGCGTCACATTGGGTTTTCCACACACGCTCCGCTGGATATAATTTTGCGAGCCTTAAATACTGATTTATTCAGTTTCGTAAATCTCCATTACTATTATTTTTTTCAGCGCAATCTTGCGGCGGTTCAATTAGCTGGGAAAAAGGATATTGGTGTTTTCATTATTTCCCCGAATGAAAAGGGAGGGATGCTTTGGAAGCCTTCAGTCATTGTTAGGGAAGCCTGTACACCCATGACGGCAATTCAATTCAATGGTCGGTTCTGTCTTGAGCATCCTGAAATCACCACTCTAAGCATGGGAATCCATGAACCGGAACATTTTCCACAGAATCTTTCAATTTTAAATGAAGAGCAAATTTATGTTGATCAAGAGCAAAAAATTCGTGGGCAGATGGACGGTCGATTAAATGAAGTGGCAGAACTTTGTACCCTTTGCAATGAATGCTTACCTTGCCCTGAGGAAATAAACATTCCTGAAGTGTTACGTTTTAGAAACTTGTTGCAAGCTTATGATATGGAAGACTATGGGAAATTTCGTTACAACATGTTCGAAAGTGAGGGCCATTGGTTCCCGGGAAACTTTGCATCAAAGTGCACCGAGTGTGGAGATTGCCTTCCCCGATGCCCGGAAAGACTGGAGATTCCTAAATTGTTATTCGATACTCACCACCGATTATTTGATAGGAAAGCTTGGTTAAAAAACAAGCTGCTTTACTTCGCATACGGCATTTATAGGTTTTTCAGAAAGTTTGCGGTAGGAATTGATTGAAGGATTCTTCAATATTTAAATTGTTATGTTTTAGATAAAAAATAGATTTTTAAAAACTACTCTTTAAATAGAAAATTTGTCCTCGTTTATGGGTGGGGTTTATGTTAACGATTTGTTTTGGCAGGATTTTCTCAATTCCCAGGCATTTCGATAGGAGTCGTCTTTTTTGATAATCTTTTCCAGAAGAGGGAGTGCCTTGGTGCATTTATTTAGAAGGGTGAAAATTTCTGCCATTATAAATTGCAAATGAATTTCATCGGGATCGATTAGGTTATAGCGGCCTCCATACATTAGAACTTCTTTTGCTTCTCCCAATCCACGATAGCTTTTTACAATACTCTGCAATACCTTCAAGTTCATCTGGTCTTCTTGTAACAAGGGAAGGGAATATTCCAAAGATTTCAGATACTCCTTTTTTAAATTGTAGAACTCTGCAAGAGATCTTAGTAGAATTGGGTCTTGCGGATTTTTTTCTACTTCTTTTAATAGACTGACCAGCCCGATCTCTCTCATAACGGTACTTATTTGCTGAGGATCATTTTTGGCGGTGTTTTGAAAGAAGATAAGAGCCTCTTCTTTTTTTCCTGATTCCAGCAGATTGTATCCCATATAAAGGCTGGCGAAACTCAGATTAGGATTTTTTTCTAAAACTACTTGAAGAATCTCCATGCTTTGTTCATAGTTGCCGATCTGATAAAAACTGTGAGCCAAGTTGAGCATGTACTGTAGATTATCCGGTTCTTCTTCGATGAGTTGGGTCAAACGTTGCATTTGTTGGCGGTCTGCCTGTAGATGGTAACGGAAGAGGTCGTCGTCTTCTACAAGAGTCATGGCCTTTAAAAGCTGACCGCGGTTACTATACATAACCCCGCGCTGATAAAGGTCCATTGCATCATAATGGGCTTTCAACTTTTTCTTATTTTCTTCTGAAAGGTTTGTTATTTGCTTTGCAACATCATCAAACCTTGCGCGATTGAATACATACCTTTCTTGTCCGGGTATACCAATGACATTACCTAATTCAAGATAAAACTCAATGGCTGGATGATTATCAGTAATAATAGGAAAACCTTCCCCAAGTTTGACCACCTGTTCGTTAAGTAGCCAAATATTGCTCAGGAAAGAAAAGATATCTGGAATTTCAATATCCTTCAGCGCTTTTTTAACTTCAGGTTCCTGCAAACGTTGACTTAATTTATTGAAATCGATCTTAATCGGTTGATCAGAGCCGATAATAAGGATTTCGTTTGCGACAGAAAGCCAACCCATCGTATAGGGAAAAACAGACTGAAAAGTTTTGAAGTGCATGGCAACTTCTTTTTCTCCCTGGCTGTGCAAGGGAATCCATTGCGCTGCGATACCGCCAGGTTTTAGTTTGCTTTTCTGTAATTCATAATATTCCTGTGTATATAGGTTAACAGTAAAAGCAGTGCGCGGTGGGGGCGGTTCAGATGTGATTACGTCATAGAGTTTGCGGGTCGTTAATAAATGATTCCGACCATCCTGAATAATAAAATTCACTTTAGGATTGGAGAGAACATCATGATTCTGATCTGCAAAAATTTTTCCTGCGCTGATGACGCTGGAAGATAGTTCCAAGCTATCGACTGTTTTTACGCGAGGATGGATTCCGGCTGCGCCTGTAGTCTGACCTGTTCCAAAACAGACCACTAAAACATCATCGGGTTTGTCCACAAGAAGAATAGGGACATGTGCAAAAAGTTTCATGTAACGAGTAGCGATCATGTTTGACGCCGACATGGAAATTCCATTAGTGATCAACCGTTTCGCCGAAGGATCTAGCACTCCATATTCGTCCCTGAAAACTGCAACGGTATCGGATAAGCCTTCTTCAAAATAAATCAGTTTATTTATATTTCGCTTGCCGGCACTATCCCGCATGAAGAAGGAATTCATTACATCATTTGGAATAGCCATGTTTATAAAAAGGATAAGGGAAGCAAATACCACGGTCATGATTTTCTTGACAGTTGGGGTCAAATAATCTCCCGTGCGGAACAAAAGAATCATAGTCAATAAATTGATAGTTGCGAGAAGAGTGAGGCTGGCTTGGCTGCCAAAGTGGGGCAGGAAAAGAAAACCGGAAAAAAGAGAGCCAAGAATAGCACCCATTGTATTTGCAGCATAAACCTGCCCAGTTGCCTGTCCAATATTTTCATGTTTTCCCGATATTAGTTGAATTAGCAATGGAAAACACATTCCAAGAAGCAAAGTGGGAATCAACATTAGAGCCGCTGAATCTCTAAAATAGTTCCAAAAGGCAGCAACAGGATTGCCCAGGTTGTATGCGTTCCAAGGTGGAGAAAGAATGGACTCTAATCCATAAATGGAGCAAATAATATAAATTCCCACTCCACCTTGTAGGACAATGAGGATGGTGCGCAAGTTTTTGATCTTTGACAAAAGCGGAATTAGTAAAAGGCTTCCTAGAAAAATACCAAATAAAAAGACAGTAAGCATCATACTAAATGAGTAGACCGTACTGGCGATGCTGAATACCAAAAGCCGCGTCCATAAAACTTCATAGGCAAGAGCAGTAAAACCGCAAATAAAGCTGATTCCCATCCAAAATTTTTGTTCTGGACTCCAACGTAATTTTGGGAAATTGATCGTTGGAAGGTTAAACTTAATAGTACCTCCGTTCTCTTTGTAAATGCTTAATGCACTAATTCCAATAAACAGGTTACAAGCAGCGGCCATCAAAACGGTTTGCAAAACCCCGAATGTTCCCATCAAAAAAAATCCTGTAATCATGCAACCAGAGGCTGCGCCCAAGGTGTTAAGGGCATAAAGTAGGCTGACTTGTGTTCCTATGCGTTTATTATCCATCACGCAGTATTTGCTTATTAGGGGAAGAGTTGCTCCCATAAATGTTGTGGGAACTAATATCAATGTGAATGAAAAAATAATTTTTAATAAATTTTGTATAGGTGGGGATTCTGGAACAGCACTATGAAATAAGGAGTAAATTTCAGCAAAGTTAGCAAAAAGAAGCGAAAGTACGGCACCGCTGGCAAATATCATTATTTCTATCCAGCCGTACAGTTGAAGTGCCGTGGAAGAAGAATCTATGCTATTTGCAGATAACTTGTCGACCGCATAGCCAAAGAGATAACTACCGAAGCCCAGACCTGCCATGAACGCGGCAAGCACTACAGAAACTGAAAAAACGGTGTGCCCAAAAACAAGGGTGAGCATTCGAGTCCATACGATTTCATAAATCAGAGCCGTAATTCCTGACATGAAAAACAAAAAATAGACTATGGGAGAGCGTTGCATGTTTAAATATCTTTCAGTGCAAATCCGAACTGGATTTTATGTGAAAAACCAAGAATGAGCTAGATTCTTTTTGGCAATACACCTTTTTTTAGTGGCATACTTTGGAAAAGCTTTAAATTAATTGACAATGACCAAAGCTTCAAGTAATTTTTATAAATATCTGTGTTTTTGATAATAATAAATTAAGGTTCTTTAAATGGGAACGCAAGAAATAAAGGTTACAGATGCTGACCATCCTTACGCCAAAGAAAATGGTGTGGTGTGGGCTGAGGAAGCTTGGGAACGTGTGAAACATGCTCCGGAATTTGTTCGCCCTGGTATTCGGAAGCTTATGGTGCAGCGTTGCGTGAAACGCGGTTTTAAAATTGTAACCTCTGATTTTCTAACAGAAATCCGCAACGAGTCCATGATGTTAGTATCCAAGCGGGTCAAGGGTTTTGGTTTTGAAGAGTTAACGATGGATGCTTTTGATGTGGCTAAGGAAAAAATGCGAGAAAGTCCGCGCAAGGTAGAAGTAATTGAAGAGATTGAAGATTTTCTCTCAATGCGCACAGAAAAAAAAGACGACATCGTAGAAAAATTCAAGAGTTATATGGAAGTGACTCCAACATCAGGAATTCCTTGGAGTAAAGAAGCCAAGGAAAAAATGGAAAAGGTGCCTCCCTTTGTCCTCGGTATGGCCAAGCAAACAATTGAAGGACGAGCCAGAGAAAGAGGAGATAAAATGATAACTCCCGATATCATTGATGAGGTTTTTACAAACATTATGCCCTCTTCTGCAAAGCAAGCAATGGGCATGGAAGTGACAGAAGAAGATCTGAAACAGGATGAACAAATTGAAAAACAAAAAGAAGAACCTGTTCAGGTGTCAATGAAATGGGAAGGTGATGCGTTGGACAAAGTATCGCGTATTCCTATTCCTTTTATCCGAAACATGGCTGTGAAGCGGATAGAACAGGAAGTGACCAAGGCTGGCGAAGATATTGTGACGATGGATTTGTTCGAAAAATACAGATTTACTTTTTAGGCTTATATCCCCACAGAAGTTTGATCCCCCTTTTCTGAAGCTAACTTTTGTAGTTCACTCCAAAGTTTTTGTCTTCCCAAATGATTTTTACTTGAATAAGTAACTGCTGCAAGGGCATTTCCCCCCATAAACGCAGATTGAATTATTTTGGTTTGTTTACTACGCTCCGTCCCTGATAGCTTGTCCGATTTGGTAATAACCAGGATGTAATTTCTACCAAGTTCCTCTAGCCATTCTTTTAGAGTCAGGTCGAGTTCAGTGGGTTTGCGCCGGATATCTACAATAAATACGATTGCTATCAAAGGTTCGCGATTAATAAGATATTCCTCGATCATTTGTTTCCATTTTTTTTGAAGAGCCGGGGTGATCCGTGCAAATCCATAGCCAGGAAGATCAGCAAACATCAATTTTTCATTAATTCTGAAAAAATTTATTTCCCTAGTTTTACCAGGTGTGGAGCTGATGCGAACAAGTTTTTTACGATTTAAAAGAGATCGAATCAGTGAGGACTTTCCGACATTAGACCTTCCAACAAAGGCAAATTCAGGGAAAAAATCCTTAGGGTATTGTTTCGAGGAAACAGCACCGGTCACAAACTCCGTATTTATTATTTTCATGGACGTATTTTAGTCAAACTGCTATTTCTCAAACTTGTTTATAACAAGACCCGATAGCAGCTTAGGATAAAAAAATGTGGCTTTCTGTGGAAGGCGGATTCCCATTCCTGCTAAACGACGTACCTCATCAATTTGTGTGGGATTCATAAAAAAGGCAACGTCATATTCTCCTGCATCGACCAAATCCATAGCCTCTTGGGAGTTCACTTTATACGAAACAAACTGCTGACCTGCTTTTTCTCGGGTATCAATTTTCAAAATTTCTCGCAAAATAATAACATGCAATTGCATAACGTCTAGAACTTGCAGATTCTGAGGTTCATTTTTATCCAGTAAAGGCAGAATATTTTTTGGATCATTGGCAATTAAGGTATAAGTTTTACCTTTTCCCATATAAGCACAAAAGGCAATGCGATCTTTTCCAATTTTATGTAAGCGGGACTTTATTTCTGCCGCATTTACTTCGGTTGTCCAAGGGATGACATCGAAATATTTGTTCACTTGTTTCAAAAATATTTCCCGATCAAACGAAGTCGGGTTTTTTACTACGCGGTGAATTGGGAAAATTGACATTGACCCTGAGTCCATATTGGTCAAAAACATCATGACGTGAGAACTGTCCGGTACTACGCCTTTATTTTTTTTAGCGAAAGCCAACGCTGTTTCATAGCGATGGTGCCCATCTGCAATATAGATTTTTTTATCACGAATCAGGTCGCTGATTTTTTGGTTTTTATCAGGGTTGTCTAATCGCCAGAGTTTATGGGTCACATGGCTATCTTCAATGACCGAGAAAGGTTTTGTTTTTATTCCTGTATTTAGAAAAGAATCTATATTTCCTTCCGGATCTGAATACAATCCGAAGATAGGACTAAAGTTGGCATGGCAAGTATTGAGAAGTTTAGTACGGTCGGTTTTTGCTTTTGAGAGTGTGAATTCATGCGGACAAATATTTCCTTCACTGAAGTCTTCCACTTTAACGCGCGCAAAAAAACCAACGCGGCAGAATTTTTCACCTTCAAATTCATATTCCTGACTGTAAAGATAAAAGCTGGGTTTATTGTCTCTCTTCAAAACGCCTTCATTTGTCCAATCCTCAAAAACTTTTGCAGACCTAGTGTAGCGATTATCGCTTTCAGAGTCTGTTTCGTATTCCTTTCCAAGTATCAATCGAATCACATTATGCGGATTTTTCTGGTATAAGGCTTCCTGCTGATCAGGGGAAATCACATCATAAGGAGGGGCCGTTACTCCATGGAGAGGGCCGGTAATGTCGACATTGTACAATAGGCCGTGGAAGGGAATAACTTCAATCATTTTCTGTTCACTTTAAAAAAATCCAAATTTACACTAGAAAATTATTATACCAAAAAGAATAAGAAATTTTAAAAAGGCTTATAGAGCTTCGCACTGGCATAATTCGCGAATATAGCGGACAAGCTCATAGATGGTAGAATCGTTTAGAGTGTTTCCCCATGCTGGCATACAGGGTGCTCGTCCAACAGATAACCCTCCAAACTTAATGGCTTCAAAAAACTGCTCATCGGTTCGGGTTTCTAGGTATTCTGCCTTGGTATGATCTCTTGGTGGTACGGTCAGGAATTTTGCATTAACGCCATTCCCCTTACCTTCGATTCCATGACATTGGGCACAATACCACTGGTAAGTTTTACGGGTTTTCTCCGTTACAAAAACTGGTTCTGAAACTGATTCCTCTTTTAATTGAAGGGATTGTGGTTCTGTTTTGAGTGGAGGTTTTGGTACTGAGGTTTTTTCGGTCTTTTTTTCACCGCATCCTGATATCCCTATTATGAGCATTAGGATCCCACAGTTAAAAATAGATCTTAGTGAAGATTTGATCATAGGTTATCGTAAGTTTTCTTTTTTAAGCGTCATGATAAATTGTGCAAATCGTAAGCGTGTTTCATCATCCATTTTATATATTGGCATGCGGCTTTTATCAGAAAATATTTTTGGGTTTTTAAGCCAGTTTGCCACCCAATTCTTCTTCAACCGGTTTCCCGCATTAACCAATGAGGGACCAGAAATTCCACCGCGGAGTTTACCGGCTAGGTTTAAACTTTGATGACAGGAAATACAGCCAAAAGTTCGTTCAAACTGGTATTTTGTTTTAGCTATTTGGCTTTTAGTTAAAGGATTAATTTTTTCTTCAGGAAAACCCGGTAGAGTAATTGCCATTAATTCCTGAGTAATATTAACTGCATCGTTTTTATTAAGAATAGGGTGTTGTTGTAGGTTTTGCAGTTCCCCTTTTAGAAAATATGGGTTATTGATAGTCCCAGTCTTTCGGAGGGTCACAGGATTTTGAAGATATTCCTCTAACCAGGCACTTTGAAACTTGTTTCCTGCATAGAACAGATCCGGCCCCTTTTTTTCATTTTCTATTTTGGATAGGCGATGGCACGCCGTACATTTTTTTTCTTCGATTAATGAGGCGTTGGAAAGTATAGGGCTATAAAGAACCCATCCGCTAATCAGAAGATAAAAGATTTTTTTCATTACGGATTCGTTTCATCGGGAATAGTTAAGGATTCAGGCTGTTTTTCGCTTTCCTGAAAAATATCATAGGGAAACTCAACAATTCCCTCTTTTTTGTTGTCCTGCGGTGGTTCTGTCGTCAAATCACTATCTTCATCCATTATAGATTCTGGCCACGTTTTTGGTTTAAAAATTTTAGGTGGTTTGGGTGCCTCTTTTGGTATTTCTATTCTTACAAACAGGTTTTTTTCAACATCGTAGAAAAGATCTTCGCGTGGTTGCGATTCTCCTAAATTGTGTTCGCGAATGCGATGTTTTACGTCATAAGGGAATTCTCTACGACCCAATAGTCTAGAAAACTTTAATTCTCGCAAATTGAGGGAACGAAATGCTCGATACTGGTTTGAAGGTTTCTGTAAAGCAGTGATCTCATTTTTATTTAGAAAACGCGATTTATCTTGCGGAAAGAGGGTTTGTAATGCCTGCCCATTAGAATCTATAGCTTGTCTGAGTTGAAAGCTCTTATGAACTTGATTATTTTGTTTCAAGCTGGAAAAAAATTGTTCGGCATTTTTAATCGGTATTTTTAGAGGATCACCAAGACCGACCGATAAAGAGTTTTGATGACAGTCTTCACAGGAACGAACTGTTTTTCGAATTGTGTGAGGTGAATAATCTGTCCAAATCAATCCGGCAGAATTGTTAAGTGTTAAGGGAGGTTCGGCCCTTTTTAGTGGAAGTCCTGATGTGCCGGTTTGGTCGGTAATAAAATATTGATAGCGAGGTTTTATTATGGAGTACTTCCCACGTGAGTTTTTACCCATAATCATTTCTGACCATCCTGAATCAGAAAACAGGGTCCACCAATATTCATTTATTGTATCGGCTTCAATTTTCTGTGGTAGCGATTTAGCGGTCAACCAATCCAACATTCCAGATTTTTCATTAGAGGGTTCCGTGGGGAAACGCATTGGATCAGATAGATTCCAGTTTTTCCATTTTCTAGGGGCGAAAAATTTTTCTCGTATAACATGCATACCCCAATCTGTTGCTGCCCAACGGGCATGACAGGCCGAGCATTCCATCTCTTGCATATGTTTTGGAATTTGGTGTGCGATAGAAGGTTTAAGGTTTTGCAGTAAGGGAATAATATGTTTCTTTCCTGTTACCTTGGAATACAAAACCCAGTTCTCTTTAATCTTTTTAATATGTAACATCGGTGAGCCACTGGAATTAACCGAAACGGTATCTCCTGCTCTTATTTTTTTCTTAAGGTTAGGGTTGAGATTGGTACGTGCTAATAATTTTTTTGTGTTCGGGTCTGACTCGATTAAAAGGTATTCTTTAGGAGTTTTCTCCTGAGTGCCATGGCAATCGATACAACGGACTTGCACTCCTGATTGAAGCTGATCTGGTTCTATTTCAGGTTTCATTTCGTCGCCAATATGACAGTCGATGCAGTGCATCCCTTTTTCGCGATGGATATCAGGAACGAGAAACTCGTGATCTTTACCATATAGAACAGGTTTTTTTTCATTAATTTGAATGAGTGTTTCCATAGGTCGTGATGGTTTTGCAAACAGACCTTCGAACTCTTGACCCACACCGTTATTGTTGTGGCAATGTTCGCATTGAACGCTAGGGACAGCGACCGTGAACTTATGGAGTAGGGGATAGCCACGTGGATTGCTCAAAGAGTTTTCTGAGAATTTTCTGGTAAAACGATTTTGTTTTTTATTTTTACTTTGAACTTTTTGTATGGCCCTATCGTGAGATAATGAGACTCCGTCGTTCGAGTAAATCATGTGACAGGAAGAACAACCTGATGCCCTGTAATCTCCAGGGCGATGTGGACTTTCCGAACCAATATGGCAACGCAGGCATTTTGTTCGAAGAAATCCGTCTACGGCATGACCTTCTGTCACGCTGGGGAAGGCTTGCTCGTTGTCATCCGCTTTTAAAGAAAAGGGAATTTCATTGATAGGCTGAGCACCCCAACCAAATCGGGTGATGTTAATGGTTCTTTTAGCAGTAGACATGAGAGACCGCTCCACCCTTTTAACATGGTTTTCATGGCATTTCCCACAGAATCGGGGAGCGTTTTTTGCTGAAGATGGGTTGGCAACAAGGCCCTTATGAGCTTTAGGTAATGAGTTGGATCGCCTGTTGCCACCATGGCAACGAACACATGAGAAACGGTGGTTTTTGCTGATTCGTTCAATTCCTTGGTGGCATGTATAACATCCCCCTCGTCTTTCTAAATATTCTATTTTTCCATAGATATCTTCGATTGAAAAATTCGATTCTTTGTAGAAGTTCTCAATAAATTTATTAGAATCTCCATAAGATTGAAACTGTACTCCATCCAAAGTGGTACCCGGTTGTAGGACTTTTTCCGTATTTTTCTGGAACCCCCTCACACGAAAAAAAGGGTCTTCAAAATCGGAAGCATCAATTTGAACCTTTGGTAGCGGGGAGAGTACCTCAACCATTTCTTTTATTTTTAAATTTGTCTCAGGCTTGGGAACAATTTCCACCTCTTCAATTTTTAAAACTTCTGAATTGAATTCTGGTTTTAGGGGGTAATCTAGTGCCTCAGACGATTCTTTTTCAGTCGGAGTTCTAATTGATTCATCACCATTTTTGTCGTCAAAAAAATCATTAAACTTTCTTTCATTTGTAACTTGACTTACAGAATAGGTGGGGAAGGTGCATAGACAGAATCCTCCAGTAAGAATTAGCGATAGAATAATTTGCGATACTCTGTTCACGGCCGCATTTGCCTTGAGTTTAATATTTGTTCTCGCAATTGACGATGCTCAAGTGTGCTTTCGAAGGCATAGCTTTTATTAATGTCTTGGTAAATACGATCGCCATATCGATCGTGGCAGGGGATACAATTGCCTACCCTCAAAATTCTTATTATCTCTTTTTGGTTAAAGGGTCTTGCTTTGAGCTGATGACTCCCTGCAAGAACTTCTCCTCGTATTGAGACTTTTGCCTCAGGATCAAATACTGATGCCTGGGTTTTTTCGTCTAAGCGATTTAATGGAACAAGCGAATCATTTTTTCCGGTATTGTTTGCTCCAATTTTCAAGTCGCCTTTTCCTAAACCTAAAGTCTCGGGAGATAAATGGCAACTCTCGCAGGAACGTACTTTAGTACCTGTAGAATGAGGATTCAGTGAATATACCAGATTTGATCCTGAAGAGGTATTGGGGTTTGTAAAATGCCATTCTTGATATTTTCCTCGGTGTTGTCCTGTAGATCCCAATGCTAGTATTGGATTACCTTTCTCGTCCAGCATAGAAAAATGTCTTTCGGGTTGTGCAAACATGGGAGCCACTTTTCCACGTGGTCCTATCATAAGGTAGGGTTGCTGAATTTTTATGGGAGTCCTTTCTGAAGTTTTTAATTCGACCTGTCCTAATTTCATGGATGCATGGCAACTCTGGCATCGTACTACCCATTGGGAGTGGCATGCAGTACATTCTAAACGGGATTGATGTTGGGGGATAAAATGGATCTGTTTGTCTCGAAGTAGAGGAATATTATAAACACGGCCACTTTGCTTCCCGATAGTGACCATTTTCCCATTTTGTACTTTAACGTTAGTCATTCGCTGTTTTCTTTCGGAAACAGCCATCCAGTCTCCAACAGAGTTTGGTTTGCCCTTATAATGTTTGCTGAGTCTAATAACCCTATCATTTAGCTCTGTAACTTTTGATATCATGGGATAGGTGCTGTCATCTCCATGACAGGTTTCGCAACGAATTTCCACAGCTTGATGTTGTTTTGAATATAGATTTCCGTCTCCCATGATATCCCTTTGTGTGTGGCAGTCGATGCAGTCCAAACCGCGAGCGGTATGCACATCAACCTGAACATTTCCCTTGCCAGTAAAAAGGGGCAACTCTTCTTCCTCGGCTGACTTGTTATCGTCTTTTTGAGATTCCACAGTAAGTAATTCTTCATTGTTCATCATTGAAGAAAACCCTTCGCTCACTTGTTGCTGTTCAACCTCCGCCTGTTGCTGTAAGGTTTCTTCGGACGTATTATTAGCTTCTTCATTTTTATTAATAGGCCCTACTATAATATTTTTAACTGGTGAAGGTTCATTGCCCAAAGTTTGTATAGAAAACCTTTGATGGCATTGAACGCAAATTCTTCGTTTCGGCAAGGCTTGGATCTGATGAAGTTTTGCATGGCCCGGTTGCGTTTTGGAAATGGTCGGATCATTGCCTTCATAGAGGCCCGTTTTCGAATAAGTAAAATGACAAGCAGCGCAACCCTGAGATCGGTATTGGCCTGGCGGTGGTGGAGAATCAATATGGCATTGAAAACACTTCTGGCGTAAAAGACGATCACTGGGATTTTTGGAAATGAGTTGAATAGTATTTTTGTCCGATTCAGGGATATCTAAAGGAGAAAAGTAAGGGAGTTTGTCCAGTTTTTCTAAGGCACCCCATTCATGCGGTACATTCCCATCTTTATCTGAAATAGCCCTCTTTGCATAGTGTGCGGTCTTTTTACTTTGTCCAGACCATTGGTAACGCAGACCGGAAATCATTCCGGCTAGGGTGTTCATCATGGACTTATTTAGCCGTTGAACATGGTTTCGGTCTTCGCGAATATGACCGGAATGACAATAAAGTTGTCCGCATGACTGCTTCACTACATTGAGGCTCGATGGGTTTCGTTTTCCAGTTCCCGCCTGAGGATCATAAATCAATGTTGCATGAGCTTGATTTTTATCTATCGATTCTGGTTCACCACCATGACAAATAACGCATCCGAATTCTGGAGGGTGAGATGAACTTACAGCGGATATACCATCGTGGCACGTAATGCAGCGTTCTACAGTACGGTTTCTGTAGCCTGATACTTTCACCCAGGGATAATCTGGTAAGGTTGCAGTGACCTGAATTTCCTTGATATGAGGTTCCTGAGTTTTCCAAAAATAGGTAGCTTCATGGTCGTTTGCCTTGTCAGCGTTTGCTTGAAAGAATTGGTTCTGCCAAAAAACCCAGTCTTTTTCTTGGGCAAACACAGAGCAGACCCCCATTAGGGTAATAAATAAAACCGTCAGCCCCTTTTTTAAAGTGAACACAGTAGTTTGCTGTGAAATGAGCGAGAATTTAAGAAATCAATCAGACCACACCAACGAATCAGTTGGGTGAATTGTGTGTAATGTAAATGCTGTTCAGATAATTTTTTAATGCATAGAAATAGTTTGGAGTTCTATCTGAACTTTTTCGTTCGCTACTAGGCCCATAGTAGCCTCTAGAACTTGCACTTATTGGCATGAACACATAACCACCGCCTAAGTCTTTCATGGAATAACTCAAGGTGTGGAATTTTATTAAAATGGGTTCAATAAATGGGATTATGAAAATAATATAAGGCGTCATCTCCCGGGTTGATGCTGTAATCAGGTAAGCTCGAACAATGCTCAAGTGTTATTTTCCAACTAGAACCTTCTTTGACAAAGCTATAATTACAGACGCTGTGCTGACGCTCGTCGTTGTCAACAGATTTAGAAGTGATACTTATGATTTCATCAACCAGTACATACCCCACCTTGTTACCAGCATGTCCAGAGAGAACCTGACGCTGTACCTGACATTTAAGGCCACGGAAGTCAGCCATCATTTGCCGATAGTCCTTCACCCTGTTTTCTAATAGGGCACGCTTGTCGTCCACCAGGATAACTAGATCTTTACCATAAAAGTCAGGAAGCTTTTCTGGTTGGGTGCAAGCGATGCCATCCAGTTTCTTTAAGATATTGGCATACACATCTATATCGGTAGCCAAGGCATTATTACTGATTACCAGGGAAATAATGAAAACCATCCCGGTGAATAAGAAGCGCTTCATTTTAAAGTTTCTCCAGAAAAAAATTAAAAAGGTCAACATGCTCTAATTCAAACCACTAAAAAAGCGGGATAAATCAGGGGAACTTGTCTAAAATAATTTCTACTGTTTCACCATCTTGCGCCCATCCGAAATTTCCAGTTCCCGCAAAAGTGGAAATAATCCCGTTTGTATCCACTTTCCTGATCCGGTTATTTCCCATGTCTGTAATATACATATTGTTTTTAGAATCAAATGTAATAGCCACGGGGCTCTTAAGCATGGCTTTAGTTGCCGGACCGCCATCTCCAGAATAACCCTGATAGCCTCTGCCAGCTACTTTCACTATTTTTCCGTCTCTAGTCACTTTTCTAACGAGATTTGAATTCATTCCTACAATATGCAGTTCTCCTTTGGGGCTGACTTTTAAATAGTCCATATTGCGGATGCTTGCTTTTACTGCAGGGCCTCCATCACCAGAGTTATCATGTTTTCCATTTCCTGCGATAGTTGAAATGGTACCCTTTGTGTCAATCTTTCGAATCAAATTGTTGGCACCATCTGCTATATACAGGTTTCCTTCCTTATCTGTAGCCAATGCACTTGGATCACGAAAGGCCGCCTCGCTTGCCGGCCCCCCATCTCCATAATATCCTGACTCACCGGTTCCAGCGATGGTGGTGATGTTGCCTTTAGAGTCTACTTTGCGGATCTGATGATTGAGCCTGTCAGAAATAAACATATTGCCTTTTTGATCGAAAGCGAAATCTGAAAAAGTAGTAATCGTAGCTAATTCTCCGGTTTGCACCTTGCCCTTGTATTTGCTTTTCGCTATTGACTCTAAGTATCTGGGGGTTACCGTATCTAGAAATTTTTGCATAATCCCTTTTCCATCAATTTTTCGAATCAGGCTCACAAATCCGCTAGGACTAATGATAAATATTTCTCCTTTATTGTTCAGCTTCAAAGTGGTGGCACCATAGACGGAGGCTTCCATGGCTGGTAGCCCGTCCCCAATATTTCCTCTGATACCGTTTCCGACAATGGTGTGAATAATGCCATCGGGAGAAATTTTACGAATGCGATAGTTTCCCTTATCAGAAACAATCACATTGTCATTATTATCAACTGCGATTCCATGAGGGAAACTCAAAGTAGCCCCTGTCGCCGGTCCACCGTCTCCAGCAAACATTTTATTGCCATTACCTGCGATGGTTTCTACGCTGCCCCTTTTTAAGTTGACGCTGCGAATACGGTAATGCGAGCGATCAATTACCAGTAATTTCCCCTCAGGGTTCAAGGCAACGCCAAAAGGAAGGTAAAGGTTAGTCTCGCCTGCTACTTCGGAATCTCCGTTATAGTCCTGTTTTCCCGTTCCCGCAACGGTGGTAATCATTCCTTGTGTATCCACTGCGCGAATACGATTGTTATTACGGTCTGCGATGTACAAGACACCCTGGTCATCGACCACCACGCCTGTTGGGCCGGCAACACTGGCGCGATAGGCTGGGCCATGATCACCCATGAAAAAGAACCCCCCATCTCCAGCTACCGTAGTTATGATTCCTTGAGAATTTACCCTACGCACCCGATTATTACCACGATCTGCTATATACAAATTTCCTTTTCTATCGAAAGCAATTCCAAAGGGTTTATCCAGAGAGGCTTGTAGAGCGGGTCCCGAATCACCTTTAAAGCCTTCTTTCCCGTTTCCAGCGTAGGTACTGATATTACCTTTGGAATCGATGACACGGATGCGTTCGTTGGATCGATCTGAAAAAAATAAATTACCTTTTTTGTCAAAAGCAATTCCAGATGGATGATTCAATTGTGCCTTGATAGCAGGAGCCCCATCCCCACTAAAACCGGCAGTCCCTGTTCCTGCAATGGTGCTTATTCTTCCTCGGGTATCCACTTTACGGATGCGATGATTATTTCTATCTGCGATATATAGGTTTCCGCTTTTATCAAAGGCTAGCCCGGCAGGTACATTCAATGCACCCTCAATGGCCTTACCGCCATCACCACTGAAACCGGAAGAACCGTTGCCTGCATAGGTAGTCATGTTGCCCTTGAGATCAATACGACTGACAATGTTGTTATCGCGCATGGCAATATAAACATTGCCCCTTTTATCCACAGCGATTCCATCCACCAGAGAGATTTCTGTTTTAGTGGCTGAAAGGGTTTTAGCCGAGACTTCATATTCTAGGAACACACTTCCCAGAAAAATAGTTAGGATCGTATATAAGAAAAAATATTTTTTTAACATGTTGAAAACCTCATCTTGAGCCGTAATTATGAAAAGCTATCCTTATGAAGCATTATCCAATTAAACAAAGCTCGTCAGGGATTAATCGAATATGCTTAGAAAGAAAAGCTTTAAATGTCGTATAAGATTGATAATTATACGTTTCCCAAATTTGTTGTCAAATGAATTCAAAAGTTTGTTTAATTTCGGGTAGTGCTGTGTCCTATAGCCAGGTAATTGCAACCAATTTATGATTACAGCCTCTCTATTTCTTCTAATTTTAATAGGGATTTATGCCAGGACAAAATCTATAGAAGTACGGTGAAGAGGAAAAATTTTTTACAAGCTGGAAAGGGTAAATTATGCGGGTTCTAAGTTGATCAAAAATATACCAAAATTTTTAAAACCTTAATAAAGTTTTTATTTTCAACAGAAAGAGGACGGGTGAGATATTTTAGACTCAAGAAAACTTAATACATCCAGATGTATTGGGGAATTAAAAGTGGTCAATATTCAGAAACATACTGCTTCAGCCTTCTTTGTTGTAACCCATTACAATATGAGCGTGGGAGTACGAATAAGAACCATGCGCTAGCCCGGCTTGATTTTAAGAAACCTTTTTTTGCCCACTTTAATCATGTAATCCTTGTCCCCGGAAAACCCCTGATTCACATCTGATATTTTTTCCCCATTCACTGTCACGGATCCTTGCTGAATCAATCTTCGGGCCGCCGAAGTACTATCGGTTAGTTTATTTTCTTTGAGAATATTACAAATGCTGCGCGTTTCTTGTCCCCACCCTTTGACGACCGGAATATTTTCAGGAAGGTTCTTTTTCTTGAATACATTTTCAAATTCATCGGAAGCGGCTTCTGCTAACTGTGAGGAATGATAAAGAGCAACTATTTCTTTAGCTAAATTCATTTTAGCGCTCTTTGGATTTAACGCCCCCGATTTCGCCTGTTTTTGCATAGCGCTGAGTTCATTTGTGGATATTTGGCTGAGAAGTTCATAATACCGCCACATCAATTCATCAGAAATCGACATGATTTTTCCAAACATTTCATTTGGGGAATCGAATACCCCAATACTATTGCCAAGGCTCTTACTCATTTTTTGAATACCATCAGTTCCTTCCAGAAGCGGCATTGTAAGAACAATCTGTGGTTTCTGTCCATAAGCTCGCTGTATGTCACGGCCTACCAGTAAGTTGAATTTCTGATCTGTGCCTCCTAGTTCCACATCTGATTTTAGAGCAACAGAATCGTAGCCCTGTATTAGCGGATACATCAGCTCATGAATAGATACGGGAAGATTCTTTGCCAATCGTTTTTGAAAATCATCTCTTTCCAGCATACGCGCAACGGTATAATGTGCTGCAAGTTCTATCATGTTAACAGAGGTAAACTTTCCCATCCACTCACTGTTGTAAGCAACAGTAGTTTTTTCTTTATCAAGAATTTTAAATACTTGTTCCAGATAAGTTTTGGCGTTTTTTTTGACTTCATCAGGCGTTAGGTTTTTTCTTGTTTCAGAGCGCCCCGTTGGATCTCCGATCATTCCTGTGAAATCTCCTATTAGGAAAATAACTTCGTGACCCAAGTCCTGAAACTGTTTCATTTTATGCAAGAGGACAGTGTGGCCCAGATGCAGATCGGGTGCCGTGGGGTCAAACCCTGCTTTGATTCGTAACGGTGCACCCTTTTCCAGCAATTGAGCTAGATCTTTTTCATCAATGATTTCAGATATTCCCCTTCGCAGGGTCTTTAATTGTTCTTTTGCAGGCAACATAATTTTTTGATCAGAACATTTGATGAATTGAAAGGCTAAGTTTCAAATTTAAACCCTAAACTTGAGTTTTTCTCTTGTGGATTGGCCTCTATGAAATTAAAGCTTTGCCAGAAAATCTAACCGGTTTATGTCAGGGTCGTTTATTGCAAATATAAGAAATGGAAGCTAACATACCCTAGAATGTTCTGCAACCGCCGCTTCAATGCACAAGGATAATAGAAAAGTTGAAAAATATCTCTAAAAACTCGATAATCTCCGACCCCACGCAAGTTCAAGACCCCTCGCGAAAGTTTAAACAGGCAGGATATGGGTTCCTCTTGTTAAATCTGATTTATCTGGCTTTAGCCATTTTTTTTATTCCTCCCTTTAATCTTGGTTTGACAGCCTTACTTTCACTTTTGGCGTTTGTCCTGCTATTGGGAATTTTTACATATTATCTTTTTCAAGAGAAAAAGCTGCTGGCACAATTTCTTGCGGTTATTTATGGAGCCCGTTCGGCATTTACTGCGTACTCATTTTTTTCTGGAGACACCTTTCAGGCTGTTCCATATTTCTTGCCTTGTCTTTTTATCACGTTTTATCTTCTCGGACGCGCAGGTTGGAATTGGCCCTGATGAATAACTCTTCTTCTATATTTACTAAATCACAATCCCGATTACCCTTGGTTACTGAATCCGGGGGAAAATACTCTGGGCTGGAAAATTCCAAATCGCCTGAGCTATGCCAGCGAGTCACTACTTTTTTTGATTACCTAAATGAACAGATAGGATTTCCAAAAACAGATTTGGGTCGAGAAAATCAGGTTTTTTTTAATTTGTTATTACAATCTGCATACCCAGAAATAATGATCGATCTCGCAGATCTTATTTATGTTCAACATGAACGACCTGCTGTTTATTTAAATTTTGATCATATTCATATGAATCTTAAAAAAGACCGGGTGGTTCTTACGGAATCAATGGATCAGATCAATAAAAAATTTGCAGTCCTTTTTCAGGAATTGGCAAATTTTATTAAAGATAGCCCAATCTTATTCAGCGATACCCGAATGATTCGGTTGCTGAGTGAGAGTTATAGTATTTATCTTTTCCAGACAGAAAATTTTCCATGGGATAATCCTATGGAAATGATTCCCACCGGCCTAAAAAACTCAATCATGGATGTTGCTACAGGTCTCGCCGGTTTCCGTTTAATTCATGACTGGCCCGAGGATTACCCAAAATTGATTCTTACGGACAATTTACCCTTTATCATTATGGGGTTGACCCACTACGTAAAACTTTCTGGAAAAACCAATATAGAGATTTTAAATATAGATTTTCCAGATGGACCTTTTGGGAAACGTTGCGGTTGTATTCTTGCAAATAAATTCTTACATCATTTGCAAAGAAGTGAACGGAAAAAATTTTTACAATGGGCGATTGAGGCTTTGGACACTAATGGAATACTATTGATTCTCGATACTGACCTGGAACATCAAATATTAAGGCGCGCGCAAAACCAGGAATACTGTGAAAAACTCATAAATGGATATAAAGAAACTCTTGTTGAAATTGAAGAGAATTTTTGCGAAACCTTAATCCAAGATGTGAGGCACGTGGGTTTCGATGTTTCACATTTTGACTTCCACGAATATGAAGATGAAACAGATGCTTATAGTCAAAAACCCGGCGATAATTTATCCATAAAATTTATAGGTCTTGAAATTATGGCAAATAAAATTTGATGGATTTATTGTGATAGAATTTTTTAACTGAAGTAACAATATAAACCAAATTGTAGGATCTATCGGCTATAACCACAAAGAGGTGTGGAACTTTAGGAGGGGATGTTAGAAGTTCATGTGTTTTTTAAGAGACCTCCATTCTTTCTGCGTGGCCTGACTGGCCTTTTTTTCCATTTCACGATAAATCACAATCACTTGTTTTCCTAATGGCGTGAGTGCCGCCCCGCCTCCCCCTTTTCCTCCCGTCACACTTTTTATTAGAGGTTTTTTGAAGCATTGGTTCATGGTGTCTACCATATCCCAGGCACGCCGGTAACTAATTTGGCTTTGCCTTGCAGCCTCTGATATGGATCCTGCTTGATCGATAGATTCCAGCAAGTCTACTTTGCCCGGGCCTAAAGCAATTAAATCACCTAACATGATCCGGAATCGGGAACGACAACGAACGTTGCTAGTTTTAGTTCTTGGCACTTTCTGATCCTTTTACTTTCTTATTCTGACGAGTCCTAAAACATATTGGAATAGGTAATGAATATTTTCCATATTTCAAAGGTTAGGAGCTTGGATTATAACCTGAGATCTGGGTGTTTCCCTCACCATTTGTGGTTAAATTAGGAAGTTTGCT
>CAZMBO010000025.1:0-5672 GCA_964564655.1 uncultured Nitrospina sp.
TTAAAATTAATTAATGCAAAGTTAACAATAAATTAATCCTCATTCTTTATTTTGGAACCATAAAATAAAATTTTTGGAATGAGGTGTTCAATGTTTTATGAAGTTCGTTTACTAGATCGAAAAAACAAAGTAAAAAAAATAATTTCCAGTCAACAGTTGAGTCGAAAATACTGGAACAACTTTGAAGCCAATTTCAATGCTTCTACAGTTAAACCAAAAACTAGGGAATCGAGATCTCCTGCCAAAAATAATTAGTTTCCCTTAAGTATCATTTTGTCTCAAATTAATTGAAAAAAAATTCGCCAACAAAAGAAGGAAAATTTTGTGGCGTTAAATGGTAAAGCCCCCCAAGAAATAAAATTTCACTAAAACCGATTGCCCAAATCCAGACTAAGGCTAATTTAGGAATATTGATGCCCTTAATTGATTTGACCAAAAAGAAACTCCATACATAAATCGCGCATAGGATAAGAGCCAAGGGAAGAGCAAATTTTGCTCCCCACTGAAAAAGCGTCCAAAGAATACCCTTCATAAAAAACAAAGCCGCTGTTGATACAACAAAAAATATAGTTAAAAGTTTAACGATCTGGAGCATTGCTTAAAAAGGGTAATTATAAAATGGCGCCGTTAGTTTTTAATAGATCAGCAATGTCGATGTTCCCATTGGCAATTGCTAAATGAAGTGGTGCACGACCATCTGATCCTTTTACATTTACGTTTGCTTTCTTTGATATAAGTAGTTCGACAATATCTTTTTTGTCCCATTGCGCAGCATCATGCATGGGTGTTTCACCTTCATTATCGGGAGCATTAATATCCGAGCCTCTTGCAATCAAAATTTTTGCGATACGCAGATGTCCCTTCTCGGCAGCCCAGTGTAACGGGGTACGCCCCAACCTATCCTGTGCATTAATTTCCGCGCCTTTACTCAGAAAAATTTTAACCATGCGTATGCTTCCCGATGCCACGGCTGTGTGGAGCGGAGTATGTCCCCACTCCGCATGGGTATTAACTTGGGCGCTGGCTGATAGCAATTCTTCTGCAGTATTAAAACTGTTCTGGTCGATTGCTAAGTGTAGCGGGGTATAGCCATATTTATCGACTGCGTTTATTTTTGCACCGTAATCAATAAGAAGGCTTACCATTTCAGGCAAATTTTCCAGAGCTGCGATATGAAGCGGTGCCAGGCCTTCATGGTCGGCTAAATTCACATCCGCCTGGTGCATTAGAAAGAAAGAAACAAGTTTAGTTTGTTTATAAAAAATAGAATGATAAAGAGGCGTGATACCACGTTTGTCTTGATAATTAATATCGATACCTGCTTGTAAACGTTTCGTATTTTCCAAATCCCCAGATTCTATGGCTTTGTAAAGTTGCTGGATTGTCGCATTGGCAACTGGTATTTCCGGCATAGCTATTTTTTTTAAACCATACGAAGCTTTTGCGTTTTTTAACCCAAAAGTTTTTGGTTCGTCAGACCAAACAGGTGCGGTTGCGGTAAGAAACAAAGCGATAATCGGAAAGGGATAAAATATCTTCATTCGATAATTGTGCCACCGAAACCTGGAACAGGCAAGCGGGTGAGAAACATAAGGGTTAGGCCAAATCTGGGGTGATAATAAACTATTGTTTTGCTTGGGAGGAGAGGCTATCTGGTATATTGGAGCCTGTTTTCAACAGAGAAAGGTAGGAGTGCTAGGGAGTTGAATGGTATCGATCAATTGAGCAAAAGTATTTTTGTTGTTTTTTATAATCAATTCAATTTTTCAAATGAAATATCAAAATAGTTTTAAAGACCCTATTCGGGTCCCTTGGGTGGGAATAGGGATTTTAGCTCTGCTTCTTGCAATGACCCCCATCTGGCCAATAACAGGAAACTGGTTTGGGGTTCCCGCATGGGCAGTATTCGCTCTTTTAGTCAGCATCCTTACCAGTCTCTTTGTTGCTGTTGTTATCCTTCGAGTTTGGAAGGACCCGGATGACCAAGGAGAACATAATGACTGAAGCCCTCCCTTTTGGTCCTGGTGCGTTGGTCGTTGTCGCCGCCTACGTTTTAAGTCTTCTTGGTATTGGTTTTTATGCCCACAAGCAAAGACAAAAAGATGATATGCAGGATTTTTTCTTGGCAGGGCGCAACCTTGGTTTTACAATTCTTTTTCTCACCCTATACGCTACTCAATACAGCGGGAATACTTTATTAGGGTTCAGCGGAGCGACCTACCGAAATGGATTGAGCTTTTTGGTTTGTGTTCATTTCATGACCGCGATTGTTATTTGCTATTTATTTTTTGCCCCACAACTTTATCGCTTGAGTCGTGAAAACCAGTTTCTGACCCCCGGTGATTTTATTTATCATCGATATCAAAGCCAGGTTTTGAGAATCCTGGTGACGTTGATTATGGTTTATGCGCTGGCAAACTTTACTCTGGCACAGATGCGAACACTGGGAACCGCGTTTGCAGGAATCTCACAGGGAAGAGTTCCCGTATGGGCAGGAGTGATCGGTCTGGCGCTGGTTATGCTTATCTATGAGTCTTTGGGAGGCATGCGAAGTGTTGCCTGGACCGATGCTATTCAGGGCGGCATGTTACTTGTCGGATTCATTATCCTGATGGGCCTGTCATTTTCTCAATTTGGTAGTATTACCGACACGATTAATAAGTTGGCGAGTAACCCTGAAACTCTGCATAAAATAAAACCTCCTGATGCAGAAGGAGCCCGAAACTGGATCAGTTTTGTTTTATTGGTAGGGTTGGGCGCGGCTATTTATCCACAGGCGATCCAAAGGGTTTATGCTGCCAGAAATGCTGGTATTCTGAAGCGCTCTTTGGCAACAATGGCTTTCATGCCTTTGATCACCGCTCTAGTTTCCGTGATGATAGGACTACTCATGGCAGCCCATCTCCCTGGCTTAGAAAATGAGTTTTCTGGCAGCGGGCTCATCCCTTCCGAAACGGTATTAACCCAAATGTGCCTGGAACTCATGCAGCAGTCTGCCTTCGGTTACTGGTTGGTGGTGACCATCTTTGCATCTTTATTAGCGGCAGTAATGTCGACAGCCGATTCTGCTCTACTCAGTATCAGTTCTATGATTACTCATGATATTTATGGGAAAACTTTTCGACCTGATGCGGATCAAGCGCACTTAACCCGAGTTGGAAAATGCATAACATGGGCTTTTATGTTTCCACTAGTTTGGGCTGCATTAGCTTATGAGGGGAATCTCATCCAACTACTAAAGATCAAGTTTGAATTATTAGTTCAATGTGTGCCGGCAATTTATCTAGGCGTTCATAGCAAATCGTTAAATGCCAGAACGGTCATAACGGGACTGCTAATGGGTCTTGCGGTAACAATGATATTGATCGCATTGGATTGGAGTAGCGTTAGCGGTATCCATTCAGGGATCATAGGGTTGGCTGTAAACCTGACTATTTGTTTTTTGGGTATAGTAAAAAACAGCCGAACCTTTTAATGAGATTAATGAAAAACAAAAAAGTATCAAACATGATCTGGAGAAGGTATGATAGCCGTCAAAATGAATTCGTTAAAAATTTTATAGATTAATGTCGGAATCTGAAAAATCCCAATACGATCAGAGCGGTGTTTCCAGTCAGGGAGCGGAGACGGCACTTTCTGGTTTGCTCAAACATGTTTTACCAACGCGTAAGTTTAGTGATCGCTATCCCCTTGCTGCTGATATAGGTTATTTTGCCAACGTCATCGACCTTGGTAACGGTGAAGGCATTGCCTTTGGCACCGATGGTGTGGGAACAAAGATAATGGTTGCTGAACTTCTCAATCGGTATGACACCATTGGTATTGATTGTGTGGCAATGAATGTGAACGATGTCATTTGTGTGGGTGCGCGACCCGTCAGCATGGTGGACTATATTGCCTGTTCGCATACCGACCCTGAAGTTTTTAACCAACTAGGCCAGGGTTTGGCAGAAGGTGCACGGCAATCAAACATCAGTATTTCCGGTGGGGAAATTTCCCAGATCAAAGAAATCATCTCTGGGATAGACCTTATTGGTGCTTGCATCGGCCATGTTTCTCTAAATAAGGTCAATACAGGAAAAGATATAAAACCTGGCAACCTAATTGTCGGGTTGGCATCAAGTGGGGTTCATTCTAATGGTCTGACATTGGCCCGCCGTGTTTTGTTGGGTGAAACCATCGAAGAACAAAAATCTCGTATCAATGAACACGATCAATTTCTTGACCAGACTTTAGGCGAGGCATTGTTGGAGCCTACAAAAATCTATGTAAAACCAGTTATGGAAATGCTGGACTCAGGAATCGATCTTAAAGCTATGGTTCATATAACCAGCGGTGGATTTTGCAATCTCAATCGTGTGGAATCTGATGATATTAGATTTGTCATAGATACCCCGCAGCCCGTACATAAAATTTTTAACCTCATTCAAGATAGGGGTGGAGTGAGCGAAGCAGAGATGTTTGAAGTCTTTAATATGGGCACAGGTTTTTGTCTAGTCGTCGAAAGTACGAATGAGGTCGAGGCCATCGCTAAAATTTGTAAAACCCACAATCTCCCTTGTCAGGTAATTGGTCAGATAGAAGGTTGTCAGGGCAAAGAAGTTCTTCTCCCACAAAAACAACTCACTGGAAAAGGCAGTCGGTTTACCTAGCCAATTCTTTATTTATTAGGCATTATTAATGCAGCGTTTTTTCTTCTTACTTATTCCAATCTTGATGGCAATAATGGTCTTCTTTTTTTATGGTGAGGCCTTTCCTGAAAAATCATACAATCGCCTTATCCATGAGAAAAGTCCTTACCTACTACAACACAAGAGCAACCCTATCCATTAGTGAGAAAAAATAAAAAGTATTCTTTGAATTGAATAAACTTTAAAGGCCCAGCGGATCTGGGGTACTTTGCTCGGGGGGTTTTAAGTACTCGCTACCTGGAACCTGCGTCAGTGTATCCATTTTCTCGTGGGCGTGGAAATGGTTGTCTTCCGGGAATGGAAACTCATCGGGGTTAAGGGTATGTGAGTAGCCATGCATTTGAAATAAAAACAAAAATGCGCCCGCATAAATAAGTGCGTTATTGGCAAGGCTACTGAACTTCTGGAAAGAAAGAGTACCTCTCCATTTAAAAAGAATTGCGACCATCAAACATAAAGCGGCAATCTGTCCCAACTCTATTCCAAGGTTGAAGGAAAGAATCCGCAAGACAATCCCTTCTTCTCCAAGGGGGAGTTGTTGCAATCGAGTCGAAAGCCCTAGTCCATGAATGAGCCCAAATATAAAGATCGCCCAGATCAAGCTCGGGGCTTTTTTAAAAATCTTTTTAAATCCACCCAGATTTTCATAACCGATATAACAAACGCTGAGAGCAATTACCGCATCGATCAGATAATAGTTCACAGTCACCCCTATTAATGTAGCAGTTATGAGAGTGATGCTATGACCGACGGTAAAGGCGGTGATGTATTTTACGACATCAAAAAAAGTGGTCAGGAAAAACACAACACCAAAAACAAAAAGAAGATGATCATATCCGGTCAGCATATGGGTGGCACCAATCTTCAGATATTGAAGGTTGCCTCCTTGCAAAATGCTTTGTTTTTCAACTTCTGACATGCCGTGAGCATGGGCGAAAGTTGCTGTGAGAATGAGTAGTAGAGCAGGCAGAAGTTGTGGGA
>CAZMBO010000025.1:5772-20480 GCA_964564655.1 uncultured Nitrospina sp.
ATAAATAATTTGGTACATTTTTGCCATGGGACTACTGACGGCCAGACCCTCTTCTACCACTTTTGTGGTGGAAGACCCTTACTTTCTTGATATTAGAGAGGCTCCGGATTGGCAACGCCAATTTGGAAACAATCATCCTTTAAACCTAGAGATTGGTTTTGGTATGGGGGATTTTTTAATCGCCATGGCTAAGAGGGAGCCGGACAGTAATTTCGTTGGAATTGACTTCTCCCAGGACGGTATCCAAAAATTACTAGCGCGTATTCACTCCTCTCAGTTAAAAAATATACGCGTTGTTTTTGGAGATGCCCGGGAAAAACTCTCGAACTTGTTTCATGCCGAAGAATTACATTCGATATATATCAATCTCCCCGATCCTTGGCCTAAGAAACGACATATTAAACGTAGACTAATTAAACCCGAGTTGGTAAAGCAAATTACACAAAAGTTGGCTCCCCAGGGAAAAGTATATCTTGCTACAGACAGTCAAACCTATGCAAATGAGATACTGGGGTATTTCAATACCGAATCTTTGCTTCAAAACATAAACGGCATTTTTTATGAGAGAAGGCACCTTCCTAAATCAAAATACGAAAAAAGTTTTATCTATGCTGGAGAAAAAATAAATTATCTAGAATATTACAAGTTGGTTGGCAACGAAGAGAAACCTAAAAAAGAAGAAACGTCGACTTTCAAAGAGCCAATAAACACGGATGAATATCTGACTCAGAAATTCAAAACTTCAGAGGTCAATGCTAAGGATGCTTGTGATCTCAAACAGGTTGCAGATCAACTGGCAGAAGCGGGTGAGACCGAATGGGCCAGGCGTGTTTACAAAAAAGCGGAGGAAAAGGTAGAAGATTGCCTGGATTTGAATTGGCTGGCCTACAGTATTGCCTCTGAACTCAATGATAAAAACTGGGCTATAAAAATTTATAAGAAGGCGGAGGATAGGGCAGAGAACAGTCTGGACTTGAATTGGTTGGCTTACAGTATTTTTGAATCATTAGGCGATAAGGAATGGGCCAAGAAATTATTTCAAAAGGCAGAAACTCAACCGGAAAATATTCGTGAGCTGTGTGACCTTGCTGAAAGCGTATCAGAGATTCTTGAAGATAAAGAATGGCAATTTAAAGTTTATAAAAAAGCTGAGAAGGAGGCGAAAGAGTTTTCGGAATATTATGAACTTGCAGATAACGTTTACGCAAAATTAGGCAACGAAGAATGGGCCAGCGAGTTATACCATAAAGCTGAGGGTAAGGCAGAGGACTGCTGCGACCTTATCACTCTGGCGGAGTGTTTTGTACAAAAATTGGGGGATGGAGAGGGGGCAGGCCGTGTCTATAAAAAGGCGGAGATCAGAGCTGAAGATAGTGTCGACTTCTCTTGCCTTGCTGAAAGTCTATGTGAAATCCTGGGTGATAAGGAATGGGCTCAAAGACTCTTCCAAAAAGCAAAAGAGTGTAAAAATTGAAAGGTTTACAAAAAGCCCAGGGAAAAACAAATTTGCTTTAAGGCAAAACCTTCGCGAGAAAAACGATACCGACGGCTACGGGAGTTATGTAACGGATCAAAAACTCCCAGCATTGCGCCCAGGGAAAGTCAAACTTATTTTTATGTTTTTCAATTTCTGCATGTGCATTATTGGTTCCCCAGACCCAGCCTACAAAGATCGCTGTTAACATTCCTCCTAATGGCAGCAGGTAGTTGGAGGCAATATTATCGACATGATCAAAGAATGTCATGCCCACGAGTTTTAATTCTGCCATGACACCAAAAGATAAACCGCTGGGTATCCCAAATGCGAAAATAGAGAAACCGACAATGATCACGGCTTTTTTTCGCTGCCATCCACGTTGATCGATGAAATAGGCAACAACAACTTCTAACAAAGAAATGCCCGATGTTATGGCAGCAATTGCCAGCAGAGTAAAAAATATTATAGATACCGCATGGCCCATTGGCATACTGGTAAAAACAGCGGGCAATACACTGAACACCAGGCTTGGACCCTCTGTCGGTTCTAGTCCCATCGCGAATACTGCGGGGAAAATTACCATTCCGACTAATAGGGCGATGAGGGTATCGAACATCACCACATAAACGGTGGAAGAGGTTAGATTTTCTTTTTCAGAAAGGTAACTGCCGTAGGTGATCATGCATCCCATACCTAGACTAAGAGAAAAAAATGCCTGCCCTAAAGCGATAAGTACCGTATTGACACTTATTTTGCTGAAGTCAGGATTCAAATAAAATCCTACTCCTTCCATTGCGCCATCGAGAGTGAGCGAACGAATCATCAGGAGAAATAGGAAAAGAACTAAGGTGGGCATTAAAATTTCACAAGCTCTTTCAATGCCACCATGCACTCCCCGGAGCACAATGGTAATGCATAGACCCATGAACAAGGCATGGTAAAGAATTGTTTCTCCTGTATTACCGATAAAGTTTCCGAAAAAAACCCCTGCTTCTTTAGGAGACGTGAATGACAACACGCTTCCGGTCACAGATTTGACCACGTACGCAAATGTCCAACCGCCCACAACTCCATAAAAGGAGAGAATAAGAAATCCGGCCAACACCCCCATATATCCGATACTGGTAAATGCCGAATTCGGTTTGAGAGAATTGAATGCGCCGACAGGGTTTAGGTTGGTCTTCCGACCCAAGGTAAATTCTGCCAACATAATAGGAGTGCCAATAATAAATATACAAATGAGGTAAATGAGTACGAATGCGCCACCCCCATTCTCACCTACTATATAAGGAAACTTCCAGATATTACCAAGCCCGATTGCGGAGCCAGACGCAGCTAGAATGAATCCAAATCGACTGCCCCAGAATCCGCGTTGATTATTGTTTTCGGTCTTCATGCAATTCGGAGTATATTTTTAAGGTAATGGATGAAAGTCATACGTGAGGTTTCCCTTGGAAAAAAAATTCAAAGATATTATAGAGAGTATTCCCAAGCTACCCGGAATTTATATCATGAAGGATCGCCGGTCGGAAATTCTTTATATAGGTAAGGCCAAAGTTTTAAGAAACCGCGTGCGCTCTTATTTTCAAAATTCTCGGAACTTTCATCCACGAACGCGGATGTTTTTAGGCAAGGTCGATGATATCAAGTTTTTGACAACAAAAACAGAGGCGGAAGCGCTGATACTTGAAAGCAATTTCATAAAAAAACATCAACCGAAATACAATGTACTACTTAAAGATGATAAACATTATCCTTATTTACGTTTGACCACGCAGGAAAAATTTCCTCGATTAGAAGTGGTGCGTCGCGTCAAAAAAGACAAAGCGACTTATTTTGGGCCTTACACTATGGTGAAGGAAGTTCGCGAAACCATTCGACTGATTTATAAAATCTTTCCTCTTCGGCAGAGTAAAGACAAATTAGATGGCAGCCCTTTGCGTCGCCCCTGCCTCAATCATCAGATGGGAAGATGCCTTGCGCCCTGCGCGGGTTTAGTTTCTTCACAGGACTATTCAGAAATAGTGCAGGATGTTTCACTATTTCTTAAAGGCAAAAATACAACTTTACTAAAAGGTCTGAAGGAAAAGATGGAAGCAGCATCCGTTGAAACAAGATATGAAGAGGCTGCTGTTCTCCGAGATAAAATATCTGCGGTACAAACGGTAATCGATAAGCAGAAAATAGTTTCTACCTCATTGGAAGATCAAGATGTGATTGCTTATTGCTCGGAAAAAGATCAAGCCATGGTGCAAGTATTAATCATTCGTTCGGGGAAAATGTTGGGAGAAAAGATTTTTAAATTAAAATCGCTCAACGAAATGGAGGAAGATGAAACACTTTCTTCATTCCTAAAACAATATTATGCTGACGAGAGCATACTGCCAGCAGAAGTTTTGTTGCCGCACCCTATAGAGGATACCGATTTAATTGCTAGCTGGTTATCTGAAAAAAAAGGCGCGTGCGTGCGTATAGAAGTGCCTGTAATAGGGAAAAAGCGCGACCTGATAAGAATGGCAGAGGAAAACGCTAGTTTCGCAATGAGAATGGAAAGTGATAAAGGAGAAGTAGGAACACGTTCATTGGAAGAATTACAAACTGCTTTGAATTTGAAACATTTTCCCAAGGTCATTGAGGGATTTGATTTGTCAAATATCTCCGGGTCGCATGCGGTTGGATCAATGGTGGTCTTCGAGAACGCCTTAGCCGAAAAATCCAGATACCGCCGCTATAAAATCTCCACAGTTAAAGGCGTAGATGATTATGCCATGTTAAGAGAAGTGATGACCCGACGCTACAGCCGGTTACTTAAAGAAAATGCTCCCTTGCCAAATCTCATACTCATTGATGGAGGTAAAGGCCATTTAAATGCGGGTCACGATGTTTTGCAAGCCCTTAACCTTTTGGACCGGTTGGATCTGGCCTGTATTGCAAAAGGGAAATTTCGTAACAACCTGGTTACCGATGAAGTTTATTTGCCACAACAGAAAAAACCTGTGCTTTTTCACGAAAATTCTCCCTCACGGTTTTTAATGCAACGTATTCGTGATGAAGCGCATAGATTTGCAATTTCTTACCACCGCAAGTTGCGCGGAAAGAAAACTTTAGAGTCACCTCTGGAATCAATCCCGGGAATTGGGAAAAAACGTCGTTTAATGCTTTTAAAAAAATTCGGAAGCCTGGAAAATATTCAAAAAGCATCGCTGGAGGCATTAGTGGTTCTACCGGGAATAACACAACTTTTAGCAGAAAGGATACTATCTGCGCAAAATCCGGAAAAAGACTAAATAGTTAACCTTATACTTAAGCTTCAAGATTAAAGTTTTAGTCCTGTTATGCTTTATTCTTTTATTATTTTTATAAGTTTTTCGATAGAACCAGATTGCAGAGCCTGAAATATTTTTTCGACCTGTTGTGATAGTTCTCTTTCATCGCGGAACTTTAGTTCAAGTTTCATTTCATCGTTTTCAAAAGCTTCCTGATATTTAAATCGGGTTTTATCATCTAGCTTTATTTCATCAAGCGCACGCGCAACTTGTTTTTTTAAATCGGATAAAATGGGATACCTTGTCATCTGCATAGTTTCATGAATCCGATCGTATTTTTGTGATGGCGTGAGATTTTTGTTTTCCAGGGTAACTATTGTGGAGGGGGTAGAAAAAATTTCTTTAGGAATTATATTATCGCGTTTACTAATTTCTTCTACTAACTCGAGCAGGTGTTTGCATTTGTTAACGCCGGGTCGGGTAGCAGCAAAAATTTTTTCTGCAGCCTCCTGATTTTCATGGTCCCAAGCGAAAAAAACTTGAAAAACCTTGATGGGAACGCTTAACCGGTGTAGGAGTTTTTGTAATTTAGGAATTATTTTATTAACTAAAATAAGATCTTGAAAAATCTTTTTACTACGTTCCAGCTCCAGTAAGGGCATATATAAATCTATGATGGTGTCTTCTTGAATTCCTTCTGCAAGAAGTTTGTTGAGAATGCGTCCCTTTTCAATATCGCTATAATGTCTTAGTGCAAAATTTTCTTTTAAATTTAGCACTAGAGCACCATCCATGGTTGGGAATAAAAATGCAGGAATGCTAGTAAGGCCTGCTTTTATAGCTGCCAGCACTCGTTTATGGCCGCTGATAATTTTATAAGGTTTATTAGCAAAGCAAATGCTTATAGGATGGCGTATGCCGATCTCTTTTACGGAGTCCATAAGTTTTTCCGGGCAACTATCGTGATTAAGAGAAAAATCGGTCAACCTATTTTCCCGATCTAAATCGCTTATAAGGACTTGTGTTAGAGTTTCAGAATTCATGTTTAAAAAAGCTAAAAATCTATTAAAAGTTTATTTATTTTTAATTCTTTTCCCGTTGTTTTTGCCAGGGTGTTTTGAAAATGTGCCTGAGGGAATGGTTTATATTCCGTCAGGTGAGTTTACCATTGGCACGAATGAAGAGGACTCGAAAAACCACGCACTTTCTTTAGGGCTCGACAAACCCTGGTATGCCGATGAGTCTCCTGAGAGGCGGATAGATATCCCCGGTTTTTATATCGACCGCTACGAGGTGACAAATTTACAATACTATATTTTTTGCCAGGCGACCGATCATAAATCACCTAGGAACTGGCGGGGGCAAAAATTTCCTGAAGGCAAAGATAATTTTCCCGTTACACATGTCAGTTTTTTCGATGCTGCGGCTTATGCAAAATGGGCAGGAAAACGGCTACCAAACGAAATGGAATGGGAAAAGGCTGCACGGGGACGGGCCGGGTTTATTTATCCCTGGGGTGATGATTTTAAAATAGGTATTGCCAACTTGGCGACTTCACCAAGAAATAAAACAGGAAGGGGATTAATGCCTGTGGGCAGTTTTCCCAAGGCCGTGAGCCCTTATGGAGTGCATGACATGGTCGGTAATATTTGGGAATGGGTTTGGGATTATTATTTGCCTTACCCAAACAGTAAATTTAAATCAGCAGCTTTCGAAAAAAAGCATTATATCGTGCGTGGGATGTCTTACATGGGTGTAGGGCACTTTAATAAAAAAGATTTTCAAAAGGTGGTGGCTATGAAATCCCGGGCTTCTTTTCGCGAGCACCTTAACCCTCTTGCAAATAAGAAGGATATTGGTTTCCGTTGTGTTAAAGACCGACCAGGTTTTATGGAACGGATTTTTGGTGTTAAACCCTCAGAACAGAAAAAAGCAGAAGCATAAGTTTAACCTGCCCTAACCCTTCTTCCGAGAGTAAGAAAATTTAAAATAATGTCATTGAAAACCTATCGATTTCCTAGTAATTTGATTTTCAGTAAGTTGTTCCCCTTCGTTTGTCCTTTTTAAATCATAAGATGGGTTGAATATGAAATTTGAGGATGTTTTAGGAAAGCAGGTTCTTATTCTCGATGGTGCGATGGGTACCATGGTGCAGAATCTGGATTTAGACGATGCCGCCTTCGGCGGTGCAGCTTTTAAGATGCTAACGGATTTATTGATTTTTTCGCGACCCGATGATCTGGAAGGGATTCACCTTAAATATTTGCGAGCAGGAGCCAACCTAATCGAAACCGATACCTTTGGTGCGTCGCCTTTGCGGTTGCAAGAATTTGATTTTACTCAAATTGATCTGACCGATATCAGGGCAATTCCGCAGGATTTGGACTTAAAAGAATCGGACTATACAGCCATCACGCACCATTTGAATGTGCAAGGTTGTCGGATTGCTAGAAAAGCCATTGATCAATATAAAAGCGAACCAGAATACGATGATCGACCTTTATTCGTTGCCGGGTCTATTGGTCCATCGAATTATGTTATTTCTAAAACTGAAGCCGATCTAAATAAAGCGACCTGGGACCAGATTGTTGATAACAATTTTCAACAAGTGAAAGGAATGATAGAAGGTGGCGCTGATGTCTTGCTATTTGAAACGCAACAAGACATTTTAGAGTTGAAGGCTTCAATAGCCGGGGCGAACAAGGCGTTTGAAGAAACGGGTAAAAAAATTCCTATCATTACCCAGGTCACGGTAGACGGGTTCTCAAAGATGCAAATATTCAATACCGACATTCACGCAGCTCTCGTAGCTGTTGAGGGTATGGGTATTTCCGCGTTTGGAATCAACTGCAACACGGGTCCGGAGCTGATGGAAAAGACCGTGGAAAAACTGAGCCGAGTTTGCAGTCTGCCAATTTCAATTGTCCCCAATGCGGGTCAACCCGTTTCAGAAGATGGCAAGACTTGTTACAAGCTCGAGCCGGAAGATATGGCGGACTATGTAGAGCATTTCGTTAAAGATTTTGGGGTATCAATTATAGGTGGTTGTTGTGGAACAACGCCGGAACATATTCGTTCAATATCTAAGCGGTTGAAAGGTGTAGTGCCCGTCAGGAAAGAAATAGAGAAAAAGGTTTTTGTTTCTGGCCCGCAAGAGGCCATCCCCATAGACAGTTCCGAGTCTTTGATTCGAATAGGTGAAAGGTTAAACGTGCGTGGTAGTAAAAAAGTCCGCGAAGCGGTGGAATGTGACGATGAAATTCAGATGGCGGTTTTGGAGGAGGTTGTTGAAGAGCAGGTAAAAGACTTAGGTATCGACATCATTGATGTTTGTATGGACAGTAATATCGTCGAAACAGAAAAAGTTTTGCCACAAGCGATTTATGAATTAACCAGTGACTTCAAGGGAGTCATGTGCATCGATTCATTTTCGGTCGAAGCGTTGCAAACAGCTATAGAGTCTTATCCCGGGAGACCCATCATTAATTCCATTAGCCTTGAAGAATACAAAAAGGGAGTGAGTAAGTTGGATGCAGTGTTGTCGCAAACCCGCCAACATAACCCGGTTTATGTGGCATTAGTAAATGGACCCGAAGGACCTGGACAGACGGCAGATGAAAAATATGATTTAGCTGCTGAAATTGTAAAACAGGCCAAAGAAAAACATAACGTAATGCCCAACCAGATTCTTATGGATGTAAACGCTTACCCTATAGGATCAGAGTCGGTGGAAGGACTAAATTTCTGCGCGGAAACCTTAAAGTGCTTGCCGCGAATCAAAGCGATTCACCCTGATTTGAAAACTAGCATTGGAATCGGCAACCTGACAAATGGTCTGGCTTCGAAACCTTATATGCGGAAAGTTCTGACAAGCGTTTTTCTTGATGAAGCGAGAAAGGTGGGACTCGATTGCGCCATTTTAAATCCGAACCATTATGTTCCTTTGGAAAGCCTGACAAAAAGTGATGTTGAGCTGGCGAGAAAAGTAATTCTTGATCGCGACATGACGGCGTTTGAAGAACTGGAGGAAATTGCACAGACAAAAAAAACCGGCGCTCAGGTAAAAAAAATAGATTACGACGATCTTTCTTTAGAAGAAGGTATTTGTCAGAAAATAAAAGATGGATTCAAACAAAAGCAGGAAGGGATTATTAAAAAAGAGGGTGGAGAATTTCCCTATAAAGACAAAATTGTAGTCGACGTTGCAAAGGTTATTAATAAACACGAACCCTTGAGTTTTATTAGTGGATACCTAATGACAGCTATGCGGGAATTGGGCGATGCGTTTGGTCGAGGAGAGGTAAGTTTGCCGCATTTGTTGAAAAGCGCAGATGTGATGCGTCATGTCATGCAGTTTCTTGAAAGTTTCATGCGTTTTCAAAGTGGTGTCGAGCCTGGCGCAGTCATCGACTATAAGGGCGTGGTGGTGATCGGTACGGTTTATCAGGATGTGCATAGCATAGGTAAAGACCTGGCTAAAACTCTTCTCGAAAATTACGGGTACCGGGTAGTCGATCTCGGGGTTCAAGTACCTTTAGAAAAGTTTATTGAAACGGCACGTACCGAAAAAGCGGATGCCATTGGCATGAGTGCTCTTTTGGTTCAAACCTCAAATCACATGATCACTGTGGCTCGTATGTTAGTCGAGGAAAAATTTTCCATTCCCGTTCTCATTGGCGGAGCTCCCGTTAATCTTAGGCATGCGGGTTATGTTGCCATGAAGGGCGACGATGATACAGACGCTATTCTAGACAATGTTTTTTATTGTGACAGTGGTATGGACGGGGTTAATACGATGGGGCTATTGATGGATAAAGAAAAACGCCCCGCCCTATTAAAGGAAAACCAACAGGCATTGCTCTTTCAATACCAGAAGGCCAAAGGCATTCAAGAAGAAAAGCACAAGCTGTTGGAAACTCTGCCTAGAAGAAAAATAAGTTTTCGTCATCATGAAGTTCCTGCAGAAGGCTATGGAATTCAAAAAGTCGAATTTAAACTCCATAAACTTTCGTTGGATAGGAAAAGTCTTTACTCTCTAAACTGGAAGTTTGGCAAAAAATCAAGTTGGCTGCAAAAAGGTATCACGCTGGAGCAATTGCAAAGCCTGGAAAAAGAATGGATTGAAAAAGCTGAACAGAATCAATGGATTATTCCTAAGGCTCGCTTCGGGCTTTTCCCAGCCCAAGCCGATGGTGATGAGGTGATCGTTTATGAATCCGAATCAAGGGATAAAGAGCTCGGCCGATTTGATTTTGACCTGTGTGTTGGCAAGGGAAGGAAAGATAAGTTCTCTATAGGTCAATATTTCCATTCGGTTGAGTCGGGGCAGATAGATGCGATTGGCCTACAAATTACCACTGCCGGTGCCGGAGTTGAGGAGGGTATTAAATCGTTAAAAGAACAAAATGAAAGCGAATCTTCCTTATATTTACAGGGCTTAAGCGACAGAGTAGCTGAAGATATGGCGGAGTACATTCACCAGCTATTGCGAACGAGAGCTGGGTATAAAAAAGAAAATCGTGGGCAGCGATACAGCCCGGGTTACCCAGCCTTGACAAACCTGAAGGGAAATCACATTATCTGGAATGCCCTTGGAGCAGAAGATTTAGGAGTAACTTTGACGGTCGCAAATGAGTTTTTTCCACCTAGTACCACTGCTGCTGTTATCTGTTTTCATAAAGATGCTGGTTATAATTGATATAACTAGCATTCTGTCCTCCTGGTGCTAACTCAGGTTTAGCTTTAGTAATGAGAAAAACATGCCGATAAATAGGTTACTAAAGGACACATTATCAAGTTTCGGAAAGGTCATTTGAGTATCAATAACCCCTTTGTTTCTGGTATTTTTGCGTTATGACCTGGTACTAAATAAAACCTTTATATAATCGAAATCATTTGCTAATATACAGTCGGCGTGAACCAAAATATAAAAAAAGAATGAAGCTTGGCATTGAATTCAAATACGGGCCTCCTTCACATTATAAATCCGCTTTTTTTAAGGAATGTTGAATCATGTTTAAGCGATTCACTGAAAGAGCGCGTAGAGTTATTATCCTTGCTCGCGAGGAAGCAGAACTTTACCGCCATGAATATTTAGGTACAGAACACATTTTACAAGGTGTAATCAAAGATGGTGGCGGCATAGCTGTTGCTATCGTGCAAAAAAGCGGAGTAGATTTGACCCAGTTGAAAAAAGAACTGGAGAAGAGCTTGCCTCGAAGCTCAAACTCTCTGATCATCGGCGATATTCCATTTACTTCCAGGGCTAAAAAAGTACTTGAATTCGCGGTCGAAGAAGCACGGTCACTCAATCATAACTACATCGGTACCGAGCATCTTCTCTTAGGTCTTTTGAAAGAGAAGGAAGGGGTTGCTTGTCGGGTGCTAAATAGTTTTGGAATGTTCTTTGATGACGTCCGTGAGAAAATTGTCGAGATGTTCAAAGAACCCACCGAAACCAATCGCGAAGTCGGTAAAACCCCAACTTTAGATGAGTTCAGCCGCGACCTAACAAAGATGGCGTTGGACGGTAAACTTGATCCGATTATTGGTCGCGCAAAAGAAATTGAGCGTGTGATCCAGATATTAAGCCGTCGTACTAAAAATAATCCGGTTTTGATTGGTGAGCCAGGTGTTGGAAAAACCGCGATCGTAGAAGGTCTAGCGCAGCTGATTGTTGAGCGCGAAGTTCCAGATACTCTTTTTGAAAAACGAGTAGTGTCTCTTGACTTGGGTTCGCTGATTGCCGGAACCAAATATCGAGGCCAGTTCGAAGCGCGCCTAAAAGGCATTATGAAAGAAATAATGCAAAATGAAAGTGTCATTCTTTTTGTGGATGAGTTGCATACCTTGGTGGGTGCAGGTGCCGCAGAGGGCTCTGTAGACGCATCCAATATGTTGAAGCCTGCTCTTTCCCGCGGTGAAATACAGTGTATCGGCGCAACAACTTTGGAAGAATATCGAAAATATATTGAAAAAAATGGTGCGTTGGAGAGACGTTTTCAGCCCATCATTGTGAACCCTCCGACGGTAGAAGAGACCATTGAGATCATAAAAGGTCTTAAAGTTCCTTATGAGCTTCACCACAGAGCTAAAATTTCTGATGATGCTATTGTTACTGCGGTCCGTTTTGCAGAGCGCTATATTACCGACCGTTTTCTTCCAGATAAAGCAATTGACGTTATTGATGAGGCGGGCTCTAGGGTTCGTTTGCGAGAGACAACTCAATCTCCAGATATGAAGAAAATTCAAAAGGAAATGGATCTCGTTGTCCGCGATAAGAAAGTTTGCATTGAAAATCAAGAGTTTGAAAAAGCAGTCGAGTTGCGTGATAAAGAAGAGGCGCTGATTGAAAAACTGGATCAAGTTAAAGCAGAATGGGATAAGCAGCGGGACACTAGTGAGCCTAGTGTCACAGAAGATGATATTGCCGATGTTGTTTCAAGTATGACGGGGATTCCTCTTTCTCGAATTGAAGAAAAAGAAAGTATTCGCCTGATGAATATGGAGGAAGAGTTGGCGGGCAAAGTTATCGGTCAGGGAGAGGCTATTAAAGTTCTTACCAAAGCAATTCGTCGTTCACGATCTGGATTAAAAGATATGAAGCGGCCTATTGGCACCTTCCTTTTTCTCGGCCCTACAGGAGTTGGGAAAACCGAGCTTGCAAATGTATTAGCAGAATTTATGTTTGGTGACAGAGATTCTCTGATTCGTTTGGATATGTCCGAGTACATGGAGAAATTCAATGTATCTCGTCTGACTGGGGCACCTCCAGGTTATGTTGGTTACGAAGAGGGTGGTCAGTTGACAGAAAAAGTTCGCCGTAAACCTTACTCGGTAGTTCTTTTTGATGAAATTGAAAAAGCGAACCCAGACATCTACCATCTTTTATTACAAATTATGGATGATGGTCGCTTGACAGACAGCTATGGCCGCGTTATAGATTTCAAAAATACAGTTATTATTCTTACATCCAATATCAGCTCAAGGATGCTGGAAAAGGGCACCAGCCTCGGATTTCACAAGGATGATAACGAGTTGAATTACGATAAGATGCAGAAGGAATTGAAACAGGACCTGAAAAGGACATTCAACCCAGAGTTCTTGAATCGGTTAAGTGAGACAGTTGTTTTTCGTCCGCTGGAGTTAAATAATATCGTTGAAATTTTGGATGTTCAATTACAAGCCTTGAATGAGCAATTGATTCAGCAAGGTCTTACCCTGGATGTGACATCAGGTGCAAAACAGTGGATTGCTGAAAAAGGCTTTGATGCCAACTTTGGAGCTAGACCTTTGAAGCGGGCTATTCAAAAGTATCTGGAAGATGTGCTGTCTGATGAAATGCTCAAAGGTCGTTTCAAAAATGGGGGTCTCATCGAGGTTAGTCTGCAAGATGATAACCTGGTATTTATAGAGAAGACAGATGCTGTGAAAGTTGGATAAAAATTAATTTTTCGCTTAAAAAGCGCCAGTAAATGGAATAAAATAAAGTATTAAGTTTCAAAGGGTTGCCCCGATGATGCTTGGTACTTTTTTTTGGCTAAAACTCGGGATACAAACTTATCTATATAACTCATCAAATTTCAGATAGTTCTGGCAGAATGGCAAAATTTTTACGCTTAATTTCTGTCGCCATTATGGCGCTGGTTTTTATGATAGGGGCTTCACCTTTGTCTGCGCAGGAGGGTGAAATTATCCAATCCTTAAAAATTGTGGGCAATAAAAGGATTGATGAATCTACCATCTTATACTACATCCAATCCAAGCCAGGTACTGTACTTTCTAAATCAAAGATTGGCAAAGATATTGAGCAAATATTTAGCCTTGGGCAATTTAAAGATATTCAAGTGAATACCCAGAATGGCATAGAAGGGCTTGAGTTGCAGTTTATTGTTGAAGAGATTCCATCCATTGGGGATGTGGAAATTACTGGTAACGCCAAAGTAGATACCAATGATATACGTGAAAAAATTGGATTAAGACGTGGCGCCACTTTTAATGAGCACCTTATTCAAGAGAGCAAAGAAGAAATACTAAAAGTTTATAAAGAAAAGGGTTACTTTTTCGCTAAAACGAGTATCCAAACCAACAGGAGATCGGACAACCTGATTGATGTTGTGATAAGAATTCATGAAGGGAAAAAGGTAAAAATTAAAGAGATTCGTTTTTCAGGAAATAAGGCTTTTAAGGATAAGGAACTTGCCGGGGTTATGGAAACTGATGCACACACTTGGTGGAGTTTTCTTAGTGATTCCGGTGTATATCAAAAAGATGTTCTGAAATTAGATTTATTTAGGATAGAAGGGTTTTATCAGGATAGCGGTTATCTAAGAGCCAAGGTTTTGGAGCCCAAGATTGATATAAATAAAAAAGCTCGACAAATTCACATCACCATTCCCGTAGAGGAAGGCCCACAATTCCGCATTAACTCTCTAGAAGTAAAGGGAGATAATACGATTCCACATGATGAAATTAAGAAGCGTATTCTCACCAAAAAAGGCGATATCTATAACGTGTCGCAGCTTCGTCAGGATATTGTAACAGTAACAGATATGTATTCTTCAAAGGGTTTTGCTTATGCAGACGTCAACCCCATAACAAAAATTGATGATCAAATTCATGCGGTTGACCTTTCTATAGATATTGATAAGGGCAAAAAGGTTTATGTGGGGGAAATCAATATGCTGGGTAATATTAAAACCAAAGATAATGTTATCCGGCGCGAATTTAGATTAAAAGAGGGCGAGGTATTTGATGGTACTAAGCTAAAACGAAGTAAGCAAAGAATTAATAATCTGAATTTTTTTGAAGATGTAAAAATCGATACTCAAAGAGGAGAAGATCCGGACCTCGTAGATATCCTCACTACTGTAACCGAAAAACCGACTGGGACATTTAATGTCGGAGCCGGTTTTAGTTCAGTTGAGAATTTAATTTTTACTACCTCCATTGCTCAGAATAATCTA
>CAZMBO010000026.1:0-5023 GCA_964564655.1 uncultured Nitrospina sp.
TTTCTTCGGTTTTCCGCTGTCGACCTGACTGAATTTTCGTTTGACAGTTTTCTGTTTATCCTTATCGAAATCTACTTTCAGGTAAACAGTGTTGTCGAATAACTTGCTAACCGTACCTTCTTTTTTCTTTCCCGCAAAATCAAACTTAATTTTATCTCCAATTTTCATATTTATACCTCTTTTAGAAAAAAAATTACTCTACGTTGTCCAGGGAGGCAACGAGGTTAGGGGAAAACAAATAAAGAGTCAAGTTTATTGATCCCATGTCCAAGAGCATAGTACTTTAGTTCTGAATTCATAAGCGCTACTCTATTGCCCAAAAACTCCATGCCTAGTACAATCTGGAAAAACCTGGAAACTCTTTCCAAGTTATTCTCAATCTATGGCAACAACTATAAACGTGAACCTTTCTTCAGACAAACCTTTTGCAGAGGTGGCATTTAACCTGCCAATCAAAGAAGTTTTCACCTATAAAATTCCTTCTGAATTTTTTGGAAAGGTTCAGGTTGGCATGCGGGTATTCGTGCCTTTTGGAAAACGTCGTATTACTGGTTATGTTGTTAATCTGGTTTCCAGTTGGAAGGGGGAAATTCAACTGAAATCCATCAGCGACTTGCCAGACACCAAGCCTGTTGTAAACAAAGAAATCCTTGCTCTGACAAAATGGTTGAGCGATTACTACCAGTGCTCCTGGGGGGAAGCTATTCGTGCCGCCCTGCCTGCCGGATTAGACGATGAAGACCGCGAAGAGTTTTCTTTAACAAAAGCAGGAATGGATGCATTAAAGAACAAGTCTCTTTCAAAATCAGGAACTCTCCTTTTGCACTTTATCAGGGAAAGGCCTAGGGCCACCCTAAAACAATGCCGAAAAGGACTAGGTAAGAAATTCAGCGCCTCTTCGCTAGCTCATTTAAAACAGGATAGGTTGCTCACTTCTACTACAGCTATTCATAAAAGCACCGTAGGCTATAAGTTTGTAAAATCCGTTCGTCTTAATCCCAATTTTTCAAAATTGGAAAACATTGAGCAACTTCTAAAACGTAGTCCTAAACAAAAAATGGTCTACAATCATCTACTAAAAGGTGAAATTAGCACCTCTGATTTAGAAAAACAGGTGAAAGGAAGTGCTGCCGCGCTCAAAAGCTTAAAAGAGAAAAAACTGGTTGAAGTATTCACCCGGAAAAGTGAAAGAACGAGCGATGTCGACATATCCAATCAACCCATTGGACCTTCGCTAAAATTTACAGCGGAACAAAAAATAGTTTTTTCCCAACTTAGCAAAGCAATTAAACAATCAAAATTTCAACCTTACCTATTGCATGGTGTAACGGGTAGTGGAAAAACCGAAATCTATATTCGATGCATTCAACAAGTTCTGGAACAAGGAAAAACTGCAATTATGATGGTTCCAGAAATTTCCCTAACACCTCAAACGGTAGAACGGTTCCGCCAACGGTTTGGAGATCGAGTAGCAATTCTTCATAGTGGATTGTCTCAAAAGGAACGTTTTATCGAATGGAAAAAAATTTACGACAGACAGGTTTCCATTGCTGTGGGTGCTCGTTCTGCTATTTTTGCTCCATTCTCCAATCTGGGAATCATTGTCATTGACGAAGAGCATGACGGCTCTTATAAGCAAGATTCGATACCGCGTTATCACGCACGGGATACTGCAGTGATGCGCGCCCATTCACAAAATGCCGTTGTACTTCTTGGATCAGCTACCCCCTCTTTGGAATCGATCCACAATACTCATCTCGACAAATATAAATATCTTTCTCTGGAGAAGCGTATCGGAGATCGCATGTTGCCCATTGTTAGCATAGTTGATATGAGAAAAGAGCGAAAAGAATTTAAAAACTTTTCTATTTTATCTGGACAACTTGTCGCCGCTATTCGTGATCGACTTTCCAGAAAAGAACAAATATTTCTATTCCTCAATCGACGCGGTACCGCACGATTTGTTTATTGCCCCGACTGTGGTTATGCCATGGAATGCAACCATTGTAGTGTTACCCTCACATTTCACAGCAATGACAATCGACTACTATGCCATTACTGTAATTTTTCAGCCCGCATGCCAGAAAATTGTCCCGAATGTCAAGGAGAAGTGATCCGATTTAGCGGGTTCGGCACTCAAAAATTAGAAGAAGAAACTATCAAGCTATTTCCCAAAGCAAGAGTGAATCGGCTAGACAGAGATACCACGCAAGGCAAAAAGGCATTCATAAACATGCACCAAAAAATGCATTCAGGCGAGATCGACATTCTTATAGGAACGCAAATGATTACCAAGGGTCACGACTTTCCCAATGTCACCCTTGTGGGAATCGTTGCAGCGGATGTCGCTCTTAATATTCCGGATTTTCGATCCTGCGAACGAGCATTCCAGCTAATTACACAAGTTGCCGGGAGGGCAGGACGCGGAAAAGTTCCTGGGAAAGTAATTATCCAAACCAACAACCCCGATCACTATATGTTTGAGTTTGTGACGGAACACGATGTTAATGCCTTCCACGACAAAGAACTGAAACTCAGGAAGCGGTTGAATTATCCACCCTTTAAGAGAATCATAGCCTTGGAAATCGTTTGCGAAAATGAAATCCAGGGACAAAATGCAATAGAAAAACTTAGACAGTCTTTTTCACGACTTATTTCCAGAGAAAAATCGGTGGACTTGATCGGACCCTCCAAAGCAGCTCTTTACCGGCTTCAAAATAAATTTCGCTGGCATTTGATATTGCGTGGAGGAAGCATAAAACAATTGCAAAACATTTTGTTAAAATGTTCTCAGCTAAATGAATCCAAGGCTCGCGACAAAGTCAAATTAACCATCGATGTCGATCCTTTAAACCTTCTTTAACCCTTTATTAAAATCTCTTACATGAAATTATTCAGATCCGCCTACGACTGGGTTTTGCACTGGGCAGCAACACCTTATGCACTGCCTGCCCTTTTAGCAATTTCTTTTGTAGAATCTTCTTTTTTTCCCATTCCCCCGGATATTTTACTTATTGCCATGACCGTTGCCGTACCCGCCTTATGGATCCGGTATTCTCTCTTCTGTTCTATTGCCTCTGTGTTAGGGGGGGTATTTGGTTATTTCATTGGCTATCAGTTTATGGATCTAGTCGGCCAGCGAATTGTGGACTTCTATCACTTACAGGAAACATTTGATAAAATTAGCGGGCTCTACAATGAGCATCAGGGCTGGGCAGTAGCTGCAGCAGGGTTCACTCCTCTCCCCTATAAAATATTCACCCTGGCTGCCGGGACATTTAAAATTAATTTGCCCACTTTTATCCTGGCTTCGGCTATCAGCCGTTCGGCAAGATTTTTTCTGGTGGGATTTCTAATTTACAAATTCGGTCCGCCTATCAAGGCGTTAATCGAAAAATATTTCAATCTATTCAGTATCGTGTTTTTCGTTTTGCTCGTATTAGGATTTTATTTGTTAAAATTTGTGCTATGACGAAGGAGGTTCGCATGAATGAGCATTGCGTTATTTTTATTACCGCAGGGTCCAAGGAAGAAGCAAAACTATTAAGTCGCGGAATGATAGAAAAAAAACTCGCCTTTTGCGTTAACACCGTTTCCGGCATTCAGTCGACTTACCACTGGGAAGGGAAGCTTCATGTCGATGATGAGATTTTGTTGATTGCAAAAACCCGACAGCAGAAATATGACGCACTCGAAAACTGGGTGAAACAAAATCACAGTTACGATGTTCCGGAAATCATTTCCCTGCCCATACAAAAAGGACTGCCTGAATATTTAAAAGCAATCGATGACTGGGTTACCAGTTAAGCTCAATGGCAAACTATATTCAGAAAAAAGACTGGCAGATTTCTGAAAGCCTCGCTACTCCTGAATCTGCTTACCTACGACGACGGGAATTCATTCAAGGCACGGCCCTAACCTCTCTAGTGACGGTAGGCGCTTTATATGGGTGCGGGCCTTCTACCCCTCCAAGCTCTCTCCCAAAAATTGAATGGAACGATACGGAAAAAGCGATCTACCCTGCTAAACGTAATTCGGAATTCGAACTCGACCGACCCATGACCGATGAAAAAATCGCGGGAACTTATAATAATTTTTACGAGTTCGGTACCGACAAAACAGATCCTGTCAATTACGCTCAAAAACTCGACACCCGACCGTGGAAAGTGGAAGTAGGTGGACTCGTCAACAAACCCAAAACCTTCGACATCAACGACTTGTTAAAAACCATGCCTATAGAAGAAAGGCTGTATCGTCTTCGCTGTGTCGAAGCCTGGGCCATGGCGGTGCCGTGGACGGGTTTTGCATTTAAAGAACTGTTAAAACTGGTGGAACCAAAATCATCCGCCACCCATGTCAAAATGGAAACCTTCTATCAACCGTTCACCGCACAAGGGCAACTGGCTTTTTGGGAACCCTGGGCCTACACCGAAGCATTGACGATAGAAGAAGCAATGAATGAAATTACTTTTCTCGCTACAGGAATTTATGGACACCCATTATCCAAACAACACGGTGCCCCGATTCGTCTTGCCGTTCCGTGGAAGTATGGGTTCAAGAGTATTAAATCCATTGTAAAAATAGAGCTCGTTGACTACAAACCCATGACGTTTTGGACGACTTTGCAAGGACTCGAATACGATTTCACTGCCAACGTCGACCCGGGCATCCCTCACCCCCGATGGCCGCAGAACCGGGAAAAAATGATAGGAACCGGAGCTATCCGAGCAACAATTCCTTATAACGGCTACGGCAAATACGTTGCTCAATTATATTCTTAATTATTAAAATTATTCTATCCAGCAGAAAAAGAAAACCCCCGGTATCTTTACTTCTTAAAAAACAATTCTAACTGTGCGCCCATGAAGCCAGCTATGGCACCCCCCGTTCCTGCTGCGATTATCAGGATATCTCGATCACCAGTTCGGTAACCAAAGTAAGCACCAACTAATACTCCCAGGCAGATGATCACCATATACCGGTATCCACCGAGCCAACCGACAAAACCGCCGACCACCAAGCC
>CAZMBO010000026.1:5123-12403 GCA_964564655.1 uncultured Nitrospina sp.
TCACCATATACCGGTATCCACCGAGCCAACCGACAAAACCGCCGACCACCAAGCCCAAAAAGCCGGCAATGACCATCAGCAAGGGGCTGTCCATCACCAACCCGATCAATATTCCCGTCGTGCCGATCAAGGCCATGCCCATATAAACTTCATTTTTGTGATCAGATTTTGGCATATGAAAGAATACTAACAGAACTATTTTTTTTCTTCCTGATTATTCGGTCTACCAAAACTGCGTATGCTTTAAAAAAGGACAAAAGAAAACCCCCTCAATCTCCCTTAACAGGGGAAAATAAAATGAGGGGGCTAACTTGATAATTATTAGATATTTTTGAAAACCTCGTCGAGGCTCTTCTTGGCATCGCCGAACAGCATTCGTGTATTCTCTTTAAAGAAGAGCGGGTTTTGCACACCTGCATAACCGGTTGCCATTGAACGTTTCAGAACAATGGTCGTTCCACCTTTCCAGGGCTCCATGACCGGCATACCGGCGATGGGACTGTCTGGATCAGTTTGCGCTGATGGATTGACAATATCATTTGCACCGATAACGATGGAAACATCGATATCGGGAAAATCGTCATTAATCTCATCCATTTCATAAACGATATCGTAAGGCACCTTGGCTTCTGCCAGCAATACGTTCATATGCCCCGGCATTCGCCCTGCTACAGGATGAATTCCGAAACGCACATTTATTTTTTTGGCACGAAGTGCTTTAGTAATTTCATTGACAATATGCTGCGCCTGGGCTACTGCCATTCCGTAACCTGGAATGATCATGACCTCTTTGGATTCTGTTAACAATGCTGCCACTTCAGGAGCCTGTAGTGCAATAACTTCGCCTTGCTCTTCGACTGAAGCACCGCCGCCGCCGCTGGTTGTTCCAAATCCACCGGCAATAACTGCAAGGAATTTCCGATTCATCGCACGACACATGATGTAACTCAGAATGGCACCACTGCTTCCTACTAATGCGCCCGTTACAATGAGCAGATCGTTGTTGAGCATGAATCCCGTTGCCGAAGCCGCCCAGCCGGAATAACTGTTAAGCATGGAAACAACAACCGGCATGTCCGCACCACCGATAGCCATTACCATATGAATTCCAAATAGCAGTGCAATACCCGTCATGATCAGCAAGGGCATTGTTCCACCACCTGCCGCTGATTGGTCAACAAATTCTTTACACAACCAGATGGAAACAAGCAACAGAATCAGGTTTAAAAAATGTCGTGCAGGGAGCAACATGGGGTTGCCGCCTATTTTTCCGCTCAATTTTCCAAAAGCTATGACAGATCCCGACAAAGTTACAGCACCGATGAGGATACCCAGATAAGTTTCTACATCGTGAATAGTTAACTCGACACCGTGATAATGACTCAATCTTTCAGGATCCATAAAGTTGGCAAACCCAACCAATACGGCAGCAAGGCCTACCAGACTGTGAAGTATGGCAACCAGTTCAGGCATTTCCGTCATTTGCACACGCTTTGCCAGAACCAGACCAATGGACCCCCCCACTAGAAGACCGACTATAAGGATTCCCATATTGCCTGTGACACCCGCTATAGTAGCGATCAATGCCACGGCCATGCCGATCATTCCATAAAGGTTACCGCGTCTTGCAGTTTCCTGATTGCTCAGTCCCCCCAACGCTAAAATAAATAAAATTGTTGCCCCAACATAAGAGGCGGTTACGATTCCTTCACTCATTTTCTCGCCTCCTATTTGCGAAACATTTCAAGCATGCGGCGCGTTACCGCGAATCCGCCTACTATATTAATAGATGTAATCAGCACTGCGAATCCCGCTACCCACATGATCGTCTTTTCTCCTGAACTGATCTGCAAAATAGCACCGATAACAATGATGCTACTGATAGCGTTGGTCACACTCATTAATGGAGTATGCAATGCGGCCGTCACATTCCAGATCACCATGTAGCCCACAAAGCAAGCTAATACAAAAACTGTAAAGTGAGCCATGAATGAAGCTGGCGCAATCGCTCCTAGACCAAACAAGGCTAGTGCACCCACACCGAATGTGATGAGAGGTCCCATCGCCGAAGATTCTTCTTCGACAGGTTTTGCTTCTGCTGGTTTCTCTGCCGGTTTAGCAGGAGCTGCAGAAAGTTTCGGGGCTGGAGGTGGAAAAGTAATTTCTCCTGCCTTCACTGCCGTGGCACCACGAACCACCTCGTCATCAAAATCAACTTTTGCGTTACCATCTTTTTCCTTACACATATCTGTCAAAAGATGGCGCAAATTGGTCCCATACAATTGACTAGCCTGTGCTGCCATGCGGCTCGGTAAATCGGTGTATCCAATAATGGAAACTCCGTGTACCTTGACGATTTTTCCTGCTTCAGAAAGCTTGCAGTTTCCACCCTGCTCCGCAGCAAGATCTACAATGACACTTCCATCCTTCATGGACTCAACCATCTCTGACTTTATTAGTTCCGGAGCGGGCTTACCTGGAATCAAGGCAGTGGTGATAATGATATCTACTTCTTTGGCTTGTTCGGCGAAAAGCGCCATTTCTGCTTCGATGAATTCTTTACTCATTACTTTTGCATAGCCGCCGGTTCCTGAACCTTCTTCTTCAAAATCGAGCTCCAAAAACTCCGCGTCCATACTTTCAACCTGCTCTTTTACTTCAGGTCGGGTATCGAAGGCCCTAACGATGGCACCCATACTCTTTGCGGCTCCAATCGCGGCAAGGCCAGCAACCCCGGCACCGATGACCATGACCTTTGCGGGGGGCACTTTTCCTGCTGCCGTAATCTGGCCTGTGAAAAATCGCCCAAAATTTTGTGCAGCCTCAACCACTGCGCGGTAACCCGCAATATTTGCCATGGAACTGAGCGCATCCATTTTTTGTGCTCGGGAAATACGCGGCACCATATCCATTGCCATAGCGGTTACTTTTTTGTCTGCTAATTTTTTCAGTAGATCAGGATTTTGCGCCGGCCAGAGAAACGAAATCAATATCTGGCCTTCTTTAAGAAGATCTATTTCCGGCCCGTTTAACTCAGGGCCACGAACTTTTAAAATAATATCGCTATCATTCCAGACAGATTTGGCATCATTAGCTATGGTTGCACCGGCTTCTGTGTATGACGCATCCGAAAAATGAGCTCCGTCTCCGGCTCCCGTTTCAACAGTAACTTCAAAACCCAGTTTTTTTAAATGACCGATGACTTCGGGCGTTGTTGCCACCCTCTTTTCACCGTCATGGATTTCTTTTGGAACTCCAATTTTCATATCACTATCTCTCAATAAAAATTTTAGTTTTTTGGGGGGAATATTAAAGCGCACAAGACTACCACAAAATCCTACCTTTTTCTACCGCCAGCGTGGCGCTGAACACAATAGGTCTATTCCTTTTGGCCTACCCGTCGTGGTCGTCGAAGATATTTTTAGCGAGGCTTTTGCGTGCGGTGCGGGCTTCCTGGTCGGCGCGAGTAATACCGCCATCGTAGTCGTTATAATCCACAAATTTCAGGACAGGCTCCATTTCCGGATGGCGTTCCAGATAAAGCTTTGCCATCATTTGTGTGGTCCGGCGGTATTTGGGATGCCCGGCTTTTTGGGTACGTAACTCAGCAAAATGACCCAATTCGCGCAGATTCATCCCCATATTCCAGCGAATGAAATGATTGAATAAGGTGGCATATTGCGCTTCCTGATGAAAACCTGCACGCTTTAAGTCACGGTGCAAGGATTCGGTGCGTTCAAAACACTCCTGCACTTTTTCAGCCATACCTATTTCTGTAATTTCTTCTGGAACGGAATACCCCAACTCAACTCCAAGATCTTGCCTCTGCTGTGTTAACATTCTATGCCTTTGTAAATCGCGGTACTCAGCAAACCCTGCTAAGATATCGAATTGAATAGGGTAACCATATTCCAAAGCTCGACCGGGCTTATCTCGCTTACTTTTTCGTGAACCAATATAGGCCTCAAAAATTTGTATTTTCCTTTCATCGGGCAATTGCCGAATAACGTTTCTTATTTGTTGGGAAGAATGCTTCACATAAGGAAAAATCATATTTGCCAACAAATTTATCTGCTGATCCTCTGCTGCATCTTCCAACAAAATTACTTCTGCAGTAGATTCGATGGGAAGCAATTCAAACAACTCCCTACATAACGAGCGCATGGCATTGTGGTTTTCTGCTGTGTAGGAATTCCGGTCCGCACGTTTTATGAAGGTAGGAATTTGCGTGTTTAAGGCTTTGCGAATCGATTCGGCGAGTTGATTGGCTTCAGACAAATTACTCGTCATTAATTTACTAATCAGTCCTGAATAAAATCTACCGTTTCCAACCAACCCAACATTTGCCTGGGTACATGCAGGGAGGATACAGCGAATTACATCACACGCTGCACTTCGAATGGTAAAACTATAGGCAATTCGATGCGCTTTAATTTCATTTTCGTCCTTTAGTTTCGACAGCCCTGCCTTTTGGATTTGACCGTTTCGTTCGACCTCGATTTCAAACGTTTCTTTTGTTAAACGCTTGCGAAATAGGTCCTGCATAGGTTCGACCATTCCTGCATACGTTTCAAAAAGAAAATCCATATTGCTTATAAACTTCTCACCCAACTCCGATGCACGAATATTATCCGGGCAAACGTATCTCCAGCGTCCATTCTTTTTTGCATCATAAAGGACATATCGGGTTGACTCCTCAATAGGGGAACCACCGATACGGCAGTCTTCTATAACCTTTGTCATCAAGTTGGAAATTTCTTCTATACATAAAGGGGCTACCGCTAGCTCCGCAACTGATTCGTCGCCATACTTATTTACAACTCGGTCAATCATCTGTGAACCTTTTACATCATTTGGAGTGCCATCAGGGTTCAAAAATTCCCGCACTACCGTTTCTTTGAATCCAGTAGGAGCGCGGCTGTAACGGGCCAAGGCTCCGCCAATCACTTCCGGATTAAAGTTTTCAAGTGTAAACACATTGGCATCGACATCAGAAAGATAAGGTTTTAACAACCCGCGCTCCTGGTCGGTGAGCTCATCAGAACGTTTTGGTTTATCGCTCATATATTTTTTTATTTAGGGCCTTCATTTGAATCTTTGGCACAACGAAAACCTGTGTCATTGAAGCGCACATCTGGTTGGCTCCATCTGCGGAACGCACTACGAAGAGAGTCAGGAAAGTTTACCCAGGAGCCTCCGCGAAGAACTTTGAATTTTCCTTTTTGAGGTCCTGCAGGATTCTTTTGTTTGCCCTTACGGTAATAGGTTCGGCTATACCAATCATTTACCCACTCCCAAACATTTCCTGCCATATCATGAAGCCCATAAATAGAAGTACCTCTAGGGTAACTGCCAACAGTGGTCATCGTGCCGATACCCTGCCATTTTTTATTATAGGTCGCACGTCCTTTAGGAGAACCGTTCCCCCAAGGGTAAATATAACCACTTGGACCTCTTGCAGCTTTTTCCCATTCTGCTTCTGTTGGCAATCTTTTCCCCTTCCACTCACAATAGGCCACAGCATCATACCAGTTAACCTGAGTAACAGGCTGATTTCGTATCAGCGAGGAAAACGACTCGCCTTTCCATAAATTTCCTTCCCAACAAGAATCCGTTGTACAGGTATCATCCAAAGCTGGCCGATGACCCGTAGCTTTCACAAACTTAAGATATTGAGCGTTTGTGGTCTCATAAATATCTATCCAATAGCTTTTTACAGTAATCAATTTTAAAGGGAACTCATCAGAAAACCACCAAAGTTGACAAGCTCGGTCGTATTTACGGCACATTTTTAGTGCGGCCTGGTTTTCTTTAAAACTAGATCCGCGTAAAAATTTTCCTCCTTTTATCCAAGCCATGTCTGCAAACTTTTCAACTGCCGATTTTTTATTTCTCTGTTCAACAGTCTGGGGAAATGCTTCAGACACAAAAAAACCACCATTAAATAACATGAACAAAAAACAAAAAGCTGAAAGGCTTCGATTGAGTGAAGGGATAATAAACAAAGGCTTAAATAGAGTCCAACAATTTACCGACTTTCTTTAGTTTGTGACGAGAAGCGGGTCATTTCTTTTCCGTGAATATAAAATAAAGACAGGCCTAAAACCATATTGATGGTATACAGCCATGTCAATTGGCTATGATAACGGTCAAACTGAATCTGTAGTTTCTGGTCTGCAGGATTGGCTTTCTTAAGCTGATCCATAGCATGCATTTCCGGACGCAATCCGCTTCCGATATAAATAGCAAGAATCACCATGACGGCCAAAAACACTTCGCGTGTGTAGCGAAGTTTCGTCACCACCTGAGGTTCGTACCCAATCGCACTGTACTTTTTAATTAGGAATTTGACAACTTCGGCGAGAACCATAATCGTCACACAGGTATAAATGATGTTAATGTTGAAAACATCCATAATTTTATTCATGATTGTGCTGGCTACCAATTTCTGATCTTGCAGATTCACACGAACCATGATCTCCACTAGAATACCGAGTAGGAACATACCCGCCACCCAAAGGCTGAGGGAAAATAAATATAACCAGTTCGAAATAAAAACTAAACGTTTCATAAATACCTTAAATGGACAATTTAAAAGGTGAATATAATAACTACCGGGTGCGGCACTGTTAGTGGCCTCCGGATACACGTTTTCGTAAGGATTTGAAGCTTTCCTTAATTTCCTTTTCTTCTCGCTCTCGAGCTTTTATTACATCGTCTCGGTCACCACCGAACCAAGTTTTAACAGTTGTTCCCACCCTTTCTCTATTTACCGTATTGAGAATGGACAAATAAATAATCCCGTAAAAAACTGCGAAGCCATAAAGAATGTAAGGGATAAGGGATCGCAGGCGCTGCTTCTCTTTTAGCGAACGATGATCCCAAAGTTTATACCATAAGCCTTTTCTCTTATCCTCCTTATTCTCATCCATAATGATTTTTAGAAAGTGCCCTTAAATACATACATATAAAAACCTTTTTCAGAGGCCCAATAGAAATTCGATCATAGCAGAATCATAAAATCGAAACAACTGGACCTCGCCTAGTAGGGATAAGTAGAACGTTTAGAAGAAACGGTGACCATCAAGCTCTTGCATAAGGTTAATAAAATCCTGTTCCGATGCCAGATAATTTTATGCGGAAAAAAGGAATTAACCTATCTCCACAAGCCGTTGGCCTGTTGTGGTATATTTCTAATTTTAAAACCTTTGAAAAGAATGAAACTTTGATAGAAATCACACCTGTAGAGAAAGTAAGCGGCATTATAAAAGTACCTGGTT
>CAZMBO010000026.1:12503-20445 GCA_964564655.1 uncultured Nitrospina sp.
TTGATAGAAATCACACCTGTAGAGAAAGTAAGCGGCATTATAAAAGTACCTGGTTCCAAAAGTTATACCAATCGTGCTTTATTGATCGCAGCTTTGGCAGACGGCGTCAGCCGACTTGAAAAACCGCTGGTGAGCGATGACACTAAATTCATGATACAGGCTTTGAATGGATTCGGCATTCAGGTTGAGGAAGAACCTAATACTTTTATAGTTTCTGGGAAAGGAGGAAAGCTGATTGTCCCCACTGAGGATATTTTTGTTGGCAATGCCGGAACCACCATGCGCTTTCTCACAACCTTTTCAGCCTTGGTAAAAGGAAAGGTCCGATTAGACGGTGATGGGCGCATGCGAGAACGTCCACTTGCCGACCTACTTGAGTGTCTGAAACAAATGGGTGTTAGAGCCATTTCCACCTACCATAACGGTTGTCCACCTATAGATATAGAAGGTGAAGGTGTTCCCGGAGGAACAGTAAAACTAGCCGGCGATAAAAGCAGCCAATATCTCACTTCACTCCTTTTGTCGGCGCCTTATTTTCAAAACGAAACAAATATCCTTATCCAAGGTGACCTTACGTCCAAATCTTATGCAGATATAACTTTAGACATCATGAAAACTTTTGGAATACAGGTAGAAAATGACAACTATAAGAAGTTTAGCGTTCAAGCGAACCAAATTTATAAGGCACAAGCCTACCAAGTTGAAGGGGATTGGTCGAGTGCCTCTTATTTTCTTGCTGCTGCAGCAATCACAGGGGGTAACATAACCCTTACTGGGGTTAACCCGGCTAGTATTCAGGGGGATGCACAATTCCCCGATGTGCTGGAAAAGATGGGTTGCAAAGTAAAAAAATCAGCCGATTCTCTGCAACTTCAAGGCGATTCCTTGAGAGGAATCACAATCAATATGAATAACATGCCAGACACTGTACAAACGCTCGCGGTGATAGCTTTGTTTGCAAAAGGTAAAACAGTGATAGAAGGCATCGGAAACCTTAGAATAAAGGAAACCAACCGCATCGAAGCTTTAGCAAATGAACTGGGACGACTAGGAGCAGAAATTGAAACCGGAGAGGATTTTCTAATTATACGACCTTCTGAATACCAGGGTGCAGAAATTGAAACTTACAACGACCATAGAATGGCAATGAGTTTTGCCATAGCGGGATTAGTTGTTCCAGGAGTGAAAATTAAAAACCCTAAATGCGTTGAGAAATCGTTTCCTGATTTTTTCACCCACTGGCCGCCTAGCAACGTCAAAAAAGATTGAATTGGACAATCATTAAATCACGATGTTGGTGAAATTATTGAGTTATGAATAAAGAAGTTTTATGATAGGGCATCAACTTTATAATAGTTTGGAGAACTTAAACTGAAATGCGAAAAGAATTGATTGACGGCATGATAGAAATAGCTCTTAAAGGGCAATCAATTTCCAGTGATAAGGCTTTGCAACTGGAATCCTTCACCCATGAAGAGCTGGATTATCTTTTTATAGGTACCGATCGCATTCGCGACAAATTCAAGGGTGAAGATGTAAAAATTTGTTCAATTGTTAATGCTAAGTCTGGACGTTGCGTTGAAGACTGTTCCTTTTGCGCTCAATCGAGCTCATTTCAAACTGATGCCCCGGAAACTGAGCTGATGAGTGTCGAGGAAATGGTAGCTGCTGCTAAAGAAGCGGAGGCATTTGGTGCCAATGAATTCTCCATTGTAGCTTCTGGAACTAAAATGGATGATCGAAAAGAACTGGATAGAGTTATCGAAGCGGTGCGCCGAATTAAAACTGAAACCACACTAGAAACCTGCTGTTCATTAGGACTAATGGAACTCGACGACCTAAAAGAGTTAAAAGCCGCCGGGCTGGACCGTTGCCATCACAACCTTGAAACTGCCGCCAGTTTTTTCAATAAGATTGTGACCACTCATACCTATGAAGATGAAGTAAAAGCGATACAAAATGCTAAAGAAGCAGGGCTACAGGTTTGTGTCGGTGGAATTTTTGGAATGGGGGAAACTTTCGCTCAAAGGGTAGAGCTCGCATTTGCTATTCGAGAATTAGGCACCCAATCTCTTCCTATCAACTTCTTAAAACCCATAGATGGTACCGGGTTGGACCATTTAGAAACAATCGAATACTACGATGCTCTTAAAACCATTGCCCTGCTCCGACTGGTTCTGCCGAAGATAGACTTGTTTGTATGCGGGGGTAGAGAAGAGGTAATGACAGACAAACAGGAACACTTATTCTCTGCCGGGGCAAACGGGATCTTAGGTGGCAATTACCTAACAACAAAAGGCCAAGACCCAAAAAGAGATATTGAAATGATCCACAGTTTGGGTCTTCGACCTATAGCAAGTATTACGCAGGACTGAGCCAGTAAACGTCCTCAGGCTAGAAGTGGGTTATCTCGGAAAAAACACTGAGCTAACACCTTCAGTGGGATGGTTTAAAAGTTTATCGACCTCATTTTCTTCCGAGCCTGCTCTGTTAGCCCCAAAGTTCATCTGGGATTTCTAGCCGATCGACCTTTTTCCCCTGACTCACATGTTGATCTAGAATTTCATCAACATCTTCAGGTTGAACTTTTTGGTACCAGACTCCATCTGGATAAATGACCACTACCGGGCCCACTCCGCATGGCCCTATACAACCGGTGTTGGTAACGGTACATTTCCCGAACAAACCTTTTTGTTCGACGCCCATGGCTAGTTTTTCGAAAATTGCATTAGAACCGTTTTCACCACAAGACCCACGTGGGTGTCCTGGAGGGCGGCTATTGGTGCAAACTAAAATATGATAACTTGGTTTCGGCATTTAAAAATCTCCGCTTGATTGAATAAAAAAAATAGAATGCTACATTATACATTTAATAATTGGAACAACTATTTTTACATACACGCATGAAAAATTTAAACGCTAACTTCGGCCGTTTTGATAAAGATTATCTGACCTCATGGCTCGAAGATTTTTCTAATGAGCCAGTATTACAATTGGAATGCCTCCTTCTTAAAGGCGATGCCTCAGATAGAAATTACTACAGAATAACCTATTTCTTAGAAACTTCACCTGATAGGCCACGCTCTATCATAATAATGCAATTAGCCAGATTAGAACCAGAGCCCGACTTCAATTGTATGCAGAAGTTTCTCAAGAAAATGGATATACCTGTGCCAGATATATTACGTTTCGATGCAGAGCGCGGATTACTATTCCTGATGGATTGTGGGGACACTCATCTGGCCGATAAAATCAAAGCAGAACCAAAAAATATCGTGTATTGGTATCAAAAAGCCATAGAAATTATCGTGACTTTCCATACTCGCGCGACAGAAAACCTGACATCCGATTGCCCAGCTAAAAATTTATTTTTTGATGAAAAAAAGCTGATGTGGGAAATGGATTTCATGTTGGAACACTATGTGCAAGGAATACTGAAGAATACTTTAAGCTTCGACGAGAAAAACAAAACTCGGGAAGCATTAGGCACACTTTGCAAAGCCTTATCAGATCAGGATAGAGTTTTCACTCATCGGGATTATCATTCACGAAACATAATGATACACAATGGTAAACTCAGGGTGATAGACTTTCAGGATGCGAGGATGGGTCCCTGTCAGTATGACCTAGCTTCTCTCTTAAAAGACTCGTATATTGTCATTGAGGAGTCTGTTAGGAAGGAACTGTTGGAATACTATATAGAATGTATGCAGCGAGATGGGAGAGAAATCAAACGAGATCCGTTTTATAAAATTTTTGACTGGATGTCGGTGCAAAGAAACTTAAAGGCGATTGGTACTTTTGCCTATCAGTCTAAAATACTGGGTAATGATCGGTATCTTCAATATGTTGAACCGACCTTGGAATACATAAAGAAGACCCTTGAAAACCGCCGAGACCTGGAATTTTTAGTTCCGCCACTAAACTCTGCTATCCCAATATTAAATACAATTTAAAATCCAAAAGTAAGAAAAGTCAGCCTATGACAATGTTAAAGCGATATGTATTGAGTCAGTTTGTGAAAGTATATTTGCTTACTGCTAGTGGATTGATTGGAATTTTTTTAATCGTGGATTTTTTTGAACGAATCGATGAATTTTTAGTAAAAGACGCTCCAATGATTGATTTGATCTCTTATTTTATTTTCAAAATTCCATTCATTGCATTTTACATGGCCCCTCAAGGTGTCCTTCTTGCAACCGTCATTACGTTGGCCTCGCTTTCCCAAAAAAACGAGTTAACCGCCATGAAAGCCTGCGGTATAAGCATAACGGGTATCACCTTTCCAATTATAGGTGCATCTTTAGTTGTCACATTACTGATTCTTGCCAGTAGCGAGTTTCTATCTCCCATTACCAATCAGAAAATGAATTACATTTTTATAAAGAAAATTCGAAAGGAACATTCCTATGGGAAACCTCCTACGGAAAATCTCTGGTTTAAATCGATCAATGGGGATATATGGAATGTTAATTATTTTGATCCCTACAAACTAAGATTACAAGGGATTATAATTTTAAAACCGGATAAAGACAATTCTATCATTCAACGTATTGATGCGCAGGAGGCGGTATGGTCTATTAATAAATGGGAGTTTATCGATGGTTATATACGTAAATTCGATAAAGGTGGAATAAAATCTACACAATATTTTGAAAGAAAATTTTTTGATACCCCTGAAACTCCCAAAAAATTATCCAGAGCCCGTAGGCGACCTGAAGAAATGAGCCTAAGCGAACTATATCAACAAATCCAAATCCAAAACCTAGAAGGAAAAGACACCTCGATGAAGTGGATTGAGTTACATCGAAATATTTCTTATCCATTTATCAGTGTGGTTATGGCCTTGCTAGCAATTCCTTTATCTATTCGGTCCAGCAGGCACGGAGGACTTTTGTTTTGTGCCAGCATAAACATTGCCATGGGGTTTGTATTTTCGTTTATATATGCGATGAGCATTTCGTTAGGAAAGGGAGGGACTTTCGACCCTATACTAGCTGCATGGGGTCCTAACTTGCTTTTTACCGTTTTAGGGTTTTACCTACTTCTCACCATGGATAGTGAAAAGGCCTTTCCTATTTAATTTTTTCCATGACAAATATTGCATCCATTGATATTGGGTCAAACACCGCTCGCCTTCTAATCCTTGAATCCACAGGCGATCAGAAATTCAACCTGCTCGTTTCTAAAAGAAACATTACCCGCCTAGGTGAAGGCATTGACACCCAAGGAAAACTGACAGAGCATCGCATGCAAACCACGCTAAAGGTGCTTGCTAGATTCCGCCAGATCTGTCTGGAGAATGGCGACCCTCCTCTCTTTGCAGTTGCCACAAGTGCTGTTCGCGAAGCTTCAAATGGACAGGAGTTCGTTCGTCTGGCAAAAAAAGAAACGGGTATAGATATCAAAATTATTACATGGGAAGAGGAAGCCAGGCTCACTCTTGAAGGAGTATATTGGAAAATACCCCATGAAAACCGCAGAGTAATTACTTTTGATATCGGAGGCGGCAGTACCGAATTCATTCTGTCCGAAGGAGAAAATATAAAGGATTTTTGCAGTACTTCTTTGGGTGTGGTTAGATTAACCGAAAAGTTCATTACCCAGCATCCGGTCGATGAAAAAGAATATCATAGCCTGCAAAATCATTTACAAGATGAACTACAAACAGTGAAAAACAAATTATCAGCGTTTCTCCCTGAACTTCTCATAGGAACAGCAGGCACTGTAACAACGCTTGCTGCGCTAAAAGAAAATATTTACCCCTATGATCCAGAAAAAATTCATGGTTCTACATTTTCTCGCCCAGAAGCAGAATCAATTCTAGATGACCTTAAAGGGAAATCTCTCAGTCAACGATTATTATTAAAACCAATGGAGCCAGGACGTGAAGATTTGATCATTGCTGGCACTGCAATTGTTCTAGAAACAATGCGTGTATTCGGTTGCGAAATACTCACGGTAAGCGAGTACAGTCTTCGGGAAGGGCTCATATTACGGGCAATGAATGGCTAATAGGCTCTGAACCTCAACTCCTCATAACGTTTTGACAAAAAAGAGCTTTTTAAGTGAATGGGTTTGACTTCAAGGGTCAATTCCGCTAGAGTTTTTGCTTGCCACTAGTTTCAGACAAAGTCCGAAAAAAGATAAATAGGCTAAATCCAAGAAGAAAAATAATAAGCTAATCAAGATTAATGACCACGAAAAATAAAAAATCAGCGAAAAAAAAGGTTGCCTCGAAAAAGGCTCCGAAAAATTCCGGACACCCCATGAAAGGCCGCGATATTCTCGTAAAATCCCTGGAGAACGAAGGGGTTACAGTAATTTTCGGTTACCCGGGTGGAGCATCCATGGAAATTCATCAGGGTCTTACCTTATCCAAAAAAATCCGCATGGTTTTGCCGCGACATGAACAAGGTGGATCTTTTGCAGCAAGTGGGTATGCTAGAGCCACTGGTGACGTTGGCGTCTGCCTGGCAACTTCTGGGCCGGGTGCAACGAATCTAATTACAGGTATTATCGATGCCAAAATGGATTCCATCCCTATGGTTGCTATCACGGGACAAGTTCCCAGCACAGTTTTGGGAAGTGATGCGTTTCAGGAAACCGATATCATAGGTTCTACCTTTCCTTTGGTAAAACACAGCTACATGGTCCAAAACATTGAAGACATACCCCGCATTATTAATGAGGCTTTTCATATTGCAAGAACGGGACGACCTGGGCCGGTTCTTGTTGATATCCCAAAAGATGTTCAACAACAAGAAAGCGTTGTTAACTTCAATGTAAAATTTGATTGCCCAAGTTATAAGCCTAATTTAAGTCCCTCGGTTCGCCAATGCAAGAAAGCAGCGCATGCAATTCAAACAGCAAAGCGCCCCCTTATATATGCAGGTGGTGGCATCATTGCCAGTGGTGCTTCGAAGGAGCTAGCAGCATTTGTAAGAAAGACCGGCATTCCCATAACCACGACTGTTATGGGGTTGGGAGCTTTCCCCTCCAACGACCCTTTATCTTTGAGGATGCTGGGAATGCATGGAGCGGTTTACGCAAACATTGCCATCAACCATGCCGACTTGGTTATTGCTATGGGCGTACGTTTTGATGATCGGGTTACAGGGAAACTAGCAGAGTTTTGCAAAGACGCGCAGTTCATTCAAATCGATATTGATCCCACAGAAATAAATAAAAATATATTGATAGACATTCCTATTCAAGGCGATGTAAAACAAGCGCTGAAAACTCTAGATAAATATGTAAAACCTCTAAAGGATATTCAACCTTGGTTGAAACAAATTGATGCATGGAAAAAAGAATTTCCTCTGTCCTTTGAAAACAAAAAAGGACAAATTGTTCCACAAAGTGTTGTGCATAACATAAATAAAGTTTCTGATAAAGACGCTATATTCTCGGTCGGAGTTGGACAACACCAAATGTGGGCAGCACAATTTTTGGACTTTGATAAACCCAACAACTGGCTATGCTCATCTGGTTTGGGTGCAATGGGGTACGGTCTACCTGCAGCGATGGGGGCTCAAGTGGCTTTTCCAAAACGGCAGGTGATCAACATCGAAGGGGATGGAAGCTTTTTGATGAATATCCAAGAATTGCAAACTTTGAAAATTGAAAATATCCCAGTAAAAAATATTGTCCTAAATAACGCCCATCTCGGGATGGTCGCACAATGGGAAGACCGGTTCTACAAATCTCTTAGAGGCCATACCTTTATTGGGGATGCCAACTTCGCCGAGGTTGCCCACGCTTTTGGAATTAAGTCGGAAAGTATTTCTGATCCGAAAGAGGTTGTTCCAGCCTTGAAACGCATGCTCAAACATAAAGGACCTTATGTTCTAGATGTAAAATATCCTTATAATGACAAGAGTCATGGTCATGTTATGCCCATGATTCCGGCCAATCATACCTATCTAGACACCTGTCTCGA
>CAZMBO010000027.1:0-17032 GCA_964564655.1 uncultured Nitrospina sp.
GGTTTATTGGTATGATAAGAAAGCAAAACCTGAATAAAAACTGGTCCGACTTAGGTTCTGTTTTAATTGATTCTTTACCTGAAAATTTACAAAAAGATCAGAAAGAATGGTTGGGTTACCAATGGAACCTTGTTGTTGGGAAAGAAATATCAGGAATATCTTTTGTTGATAAAATCGCCCAAGGTACGGTACATATCCGCGTTCAAGGTGCGGAATGGTTACCTGCACTGGAAAGTTTGAAGCAAAATTTTATTTTTGAATTAAATAGCAGGGCTGGGAAACAACTGGTTAGTAAAATTAAATTAATAACATAGGCCTTCTATAATTTAAAATGAAAAAACACCTAAAACTATTATTGAATGGTTCAATAGATAATCTCTTTTCACCAAAATTTAGAAGAAGTAGTGGGTTTTTTGCAAGAGAATTTCTTGTGTTCGGAAGTATATTTTTATTTCTTTCTAACTGTTCAACCGTTGGTAATCAGATAGAAATGAAATCACAAGATTTGGATCTCTCTATGTCTTATGCTGTGAAAATGTATGAACAGAAAAGACAACAATCTCAACCTCTGGAAAGTAAAGATCCACGCGCTTATTTCCATTTTCTCATGTCCCTGGAAGCCGAAAAGAAATTTCAGTTTGAAAAAGCGGCTATGCATTATAAAGAAATTGTAAAATACGACCCCGAAACCGAAAAGTTTTTCGAAAAGTGGGTACACCTACTATTACGCACTGGCCAGTTAGACAAAGCGGTAAAAGCTGGGCAAGAGGCTTTAACGAGGTTTCCAAAAAATAAGGTAATTCATATGGATATGGCAGATATTCTCGCAAGTCAAGGGAAACCGGATTCTGCTATTTATCATTATGAAAGGGTAAGTCAAATAAACCCAAAAAGCTCCCGCGCCATTTTCCTAAAGGGAACCGTTTTGGAAGAGCAGGGTAAATGGGATCAGGCAAAAAATATGTATTTGCAGTCCGTCAAAATGGAACACAATAATCCATTGGGACAGTTCTATCTAGGCCGAGCTTTATTGCAAAATAATAAGCTAGTGGAAGCTGAAAAGAGATTTCAAATGGCGGTTATTTTGAAGCCTAATTTATTGCAAGCTAGAAAACACCTTGCTTGGGTTTATGAGCGATTAGGAAAAACTGAAGAAGCTCTTAAAGAGTATAACTTCCTAATAAAACTAAAGGAGAATGATCCTTTTCTTAAAGAGCGTATTGAAAAACTTCAAAATACCTCTTCCCTAGCGTACAAAAACACATTGTCGAATAATAAAGGTATTCCCGCCGAACTATCAAAACAACCGAATGTCCATATGAGAATCGCCTCTATTTATTTTGAGGAGACTCTTTATTTAAGGGCATTAGACGAGTTTCAGCTTGTTTTGGCTGCCGATGACCATAAAGATCCGCATGTGCTCATGGCTCGGATATATGAAAATCAGGGGCGATTAGACAAGGCCATTGAAGAATTTGCAATACTCAGAAAACTTGAGCCGAAGTCAATGGATATCTTGCGCTATTCCGCGCGTTTATACCAACTTGCAAAAAAAACAGATTTAACTATTAAGCTTTTGAAAAAAGCCACTGCAATGGAACCTGAAAATGATGAGATTTTCCATTCCTTAGCGCTTGCCTACATGTCAAAAAATGAAAACAAAAAAGCTGTAGAAAGTATGAAGAAAGCCTTGAGTCTCAACCCGAAAAAAGACACTTATTATTTTGAATTGGGCGCATTAATGGAAAAGTCCGGGGATTTTAAAGGTGCGATTGCTAACATGCGGCAGGCTATCGAAATCAACCCACTACACTCCAACGCTCACAACTTTTTAGGATATATATATGCCCTTGAAGGCCGTGACCTGGATCGTGCTTTGGAGCACCTGACAAAAGCTCTCACCATTCAACCTCGCAATGGTTATTTTTTAGACAGCTTGGGGTGGATATACTTCAAAAAAGGCGACTCAGAAAAAGCCCTTACGCAAATTCAGAAAGCCTTGATTTATACTGATCCAGATCCCGTGCTTTATGACCATCTTGGGGATATTCTGTTTTCTCTAAAAAATTATGATGAAGCAAAAGGAGCTTGGAAAAACAGCAGATCTTTGACGCTTCACCAAAAAGGTGATCTGGGCGGAGAAATGCCTAATCCGCAAATCCTTCAAGAAAAAATTGAAAGAGCAAAAAAACTTATCCAGCAAAGCTACTAACCCTTTACAGGAGAAGCACTGTTGGGGAGCCATATTTGCATGTCAAATAAAAGGCCGTTTTATTTTTGTGTGTAGCCCGGTTTTTTTATTCGTTTTTTTCTTTCTTGGTGCTTGCCAGACTTCTGTTGACAAAATTCCTTCGCATTTTTCAAAAGACACCATTTCTTCCGCTTATATCTTTAATAGACTCCAGACTCGTGCGAATAAAATTTATAACGTCAAATCATTTGCGCGAACCACTTTTATCGACAAAGAAATAAAACAATCCTTCCGCCAGACTCTTATATTACAAGGAAACCGTTCCATTCGTGTGGATACTTATGGGCTGTTTGGTCAGGCGATGGGGGTTTTTATCCGTACAGCCGGGAAAATGCAGTTTCTGGACCCTTCAAAAGGCAGAGTTTATTCGGGCTCGGATGTAAAAAACCTTTTACGAAAACTGCTTGGAACCCAAATAGATTTTTACGAGCATTTAAGAATTTTTGTCGGGCATATCCCGCGCTTTGAATTTCTAAGAGTAGAAAAATCCATATTAAATTCTGATAACACCCAATATATACTTCAAGCAAAAGATTTAAAAAGTAGCGGAGAGGTTCTTCTTTATATAGATGCAATCACATTATTGCCGATAGAGATGACTCGAATCGAAGGGGGGCATAAGAAGTATTTTGTAAAATGGCAGGAGTACAAAAAGATCGGTTCCATAGATTGGCCGCATTTGATTACTCTTGAATTTCCCTTAAGGGAGGAAATAATAAGGGTTAGATATAAGGACCCGATCTTGAATGGAAAAATTTCTCCTGATACATTTAAATTGATGCCAACAGCTTCCACAAAATAAAATGACTCTCCCTAACAAACTGCAATTTAAAACTCCTGCAAAAATAAACTTAGGACTTCATATTCATAAAAAAAGGGAAGATGGATTTCACGAACTGGAGACCTTGTTTCAAATGGTTGCTTGGTTTGATGAGATGGAGATGGAAGGAGCCCCGGAAAAAGTCGAATTATTTTGTGATGCTCCTGGCATTCCAAATGATGAAAGTAATCTTGTTATTAAAGCTGCCAGGCTTTTACAAAACAATTTTCCCGGCAAATGTGGTGGAGTAAAGATCAAACTTCAAAAAAATATTCCCTCCGGAGCGGGACTAGGGGGAGGGAGTGGAAATGCCGCCGGGGCCCTGCTGGCTCTTAATATTTTGTGGAATTTAAAGTTGCCGCGGAGCGAATTGCTTGCAATGGCCTCTGACCTGGGTTCTGATGTTCCCTTTTTTCTTATGTCACCATGTGCAATAGGAAAGGGTAAAGGTGAGATTCTGCAACCGATTGAAAGTCCTATTATTTTTTATACTTTAATGATCTATCCTGGATTTCCTATAAGCACATCATGGGTTTATGGTAATCTAAAATTGAAGTTGACAAAGACCAAAAATAATATTAGCATTTTGAAAAATTTTCTTCTGCGCTCGGAGTTTGCCCAGTTAGGGGCGGCCCTTCAAAATGACTTAGAACCCGTTGTTATTAAAAGATATCCGGAGATTTTGGAGATAAAAAATGAGCTGCTGAAGTTAGGCGCTGAAGGTACGCTCTTGTCGGGAAGTGGTTCTACGGTCTTTGGAATTTTCGAAAATCCCGAAATTGCTAAAAAAGCGTTGGCTAGATTTACTGGGAAAAAGTACAGGGTGTGTCTGGCCAAAAGCATCACTCGCTTTTCTGAATTTTTTCCGGAAGTAATGATATCGGCTTTTTAACAATGACCCTGTCATTGTTAAAAAGCCTTTGCGTCATTATCCCTTATAAACCCCTTGCGGGGCATGAATTTTTGATGGTGAGGTTTTACCTCCTTGGGGCGTCGTCAAGTGGCTAAGACACAGGATTTTGATTCCTGCATTCGGAGGTTCGAGTCCTCCCGCCCCAGCCAGATTTTTTAAGGATACAGAATGTTTTCCAACGACAATAAGCGTGTATTGGTTTTTTCCGGTCGAGCTAATCAGAAACTAACGGAAGAAATCTGTAATTACATCGATGTTCCACTTGGAAAAACCGTGATTCGGGATTTCTCAGACAAAGAAATCTATGTGAGAATCGAAGAAAATGTTCGCGGTGGAGACGTTTTCGTTGTTCAGTCGACTTGTTTCCCGGGCAATACCAATTTGATGGAATTGCTGATTATGATCGATGCATTGCGTCGTTCATCAGCAAAAAGAATCACGGCGGTGATTCCTTATTATGGGTATGCGCGCCAGGATAGAAAAAACGAACCCAGGGTACCCATCACATCCAAGTTGATTGCTGATTTAGTGGTTACTGCAGGGGCAGATCGTGTTCTGACGGTCGATTTACACGCAGGGCAAATTCAGGGCTTTTTTAATATCCCTGTGGATCATTTATTCGCAATAAATGTTCTGATCGACTACATCAAAGAGCAAAAACTGGAGGACTTGATCGTAATATCACCCGATGCAGGAGGGGTGGAAAGAGCCCGTGCTTATGCAAAACGGTTAAATAGCTCTTTGGCGATCATTGACAAACGCCGAGATATTCCTAATGAAGCTAAGGCGATGAATATCATTGGTGATGTAAAAGGAAAAATAGCTTTTATCGTAGACGATATGATCGATACAGCGGGAACATTGATGGAAGCGACTGATGCATTATTAGGGGCCGGTGCAAGGGAAGTGCACGCTTGTTGTTCCCATCCGGTTTTATCGGGACCAGCAGGAGAGCGTATTGCTAATTCACCTATTAAAACGGTGATAACAACCAATACCATTCCTTTAAATGGAGAGTTGGAAAAAAACCCGAAGATAAAAGTGTTATCTGTTGCATCCCTTTTAGGGGAAGCAATTTTAAGAATTCATCAAGAAACCTCAGTTAGTTCCTTGTTCGATTCAACCAAGGAGTAACTAATTTGTAGGGTTTCTCACAGATATTTTTTTACATTGATCGGAGTTTAGAATGTCAGTTTTAACAGGAAAAATTAGAGAAGCAAATGGTAAGTCAGCCGCACGAAAACTGAGGACAGATGAATGTATCCCGGCTGTTGTGTACGGTCTCAATGATAATGTTAGTTTGTCTATAAATCCAAAAGAACTAAGAAAGTTGATTGAGGCCAAAGGTCGTAATGTGCTGATCGAATTGAAGGTTGAAGGCGATTCGGCTGAAAACAGAAACGTGGTGTTAAAAGAATTTCAAACCCATCCTCTTAAGCCGGGTTGGGTGCATATAGATTTTCTTGAAATTGATATTAGCAAAAAGATCAAAGTCAAAGTTCCTATTTTGCTTGTTGGAGTTTCTCCAGGAGAAAAACAAGGAGGAATTGTAAATCACATCATTCGGGCCTTGGAAATTGAAAGTCTGCCGAATGATATCCCGGAAAAATTTGAAGTGGATATGAGCGGGGTTGAGCTGAACCAGATGATTCGCGTTTCAGATTTGAATCTTGGAGAGTCCGTACAAATCCTGAATGATCCAAACGACATAGTGCTAAATGTTCACCTAGAAAAAGTCAAAGAAGAAGAACCTGAAGTCGAAGAAGGTGAAGAAGGAGCAGAAGGAGCAGAAGGAGAAGAAGGGGCAGAGGAGGACAAGACTCCCGCAGAATCTAAAGATGATTCCGGGAAGAAAGAGGACGGTTAAAATTAATTGTGTTTTTGATTTTAGGTTTGGGCAATCCCGGGTCGCGTTATGAGCTGACACGACATAATGCGGGATTTCTTGCTTTAGATAATTTGGCCGATAAATATAAAATCAAGCTGGCTCAACATAAATATAATTCCCTTTATGGAGAAGGGAAAATTGATGGGCTTCCGGTTATTCTCGCAAAACCGATGACCTACATGAACGAAAGTGGGAAAGCAGTCAAAGCACTTCTTTCCGCTTTTAACCTTTCCCCAGAAAATTTTCTGGTCACACATGATGATATTGATCTTCCACTTGGAAAAATAAAAACCAAATTTAAGGGAGGCGATGGAGGCCAGTTGGGAATTAGATCGACCATAGAAACTTTGCGAACCCAAGAATTTTGTAGGGTACGCATTGGGGTCGACCGCCCTGAAGATAGAGAGGACATTGTCGATCATGTTTTGTCCTCTTTTACCGAAGAAGAGTCGAGCCTATTAAATGACGTAATAAATAAAGCGGTGCTTACGATAGAAGCGGCGCTAAAAGAACTTAATAAAAGAAATAACCCTACGGAGGAATAAAAAGAATGTTATCGGAACACAAAGGAGAACTGGCTTTCATTGGTTTTGCCATGGTGGCATATCTGGTGATGGCTTCTTTGGATGTATCGCAAAATTATGTGTATTTAGCTGCCATATTTGGTTTATTCGGCCTCATCATCGCTTGGAAACTTTTTGAAGGTGTTGATGACGAATCAGCCGGAAATGAAAAAATGACAGAAATAGCTGAGGCTATTCATGAAGGGGCCATGGTATTTCTTTCAAGGGAATACAAAATCCTCGGCTACTTCATTGGGGGAATTTTTCTCCTCCTCCTTTTTCTGATTTCCATGCAAAAAGGGATATGGATCGGTTTTTGGACAGCAGTTTCTTATGCAGTTGGAGCCGGGTGTTCCATGCTTGCCGGTTTTTTTGGTATGAATGCAGCAACAACATCCGGCGTACGTACCTCGCAAGCGGCTGTTGATGGCGGGCAGTCCAAAGCATTGCTCATCGCATTCAATGGCGGCGCAGTAATGGGGCTTTGCGTGGCGAGCCTAGGTCTATTAGGGGTTGGTGGGTTATTCCTTTTATTCGGTCGTGGTGATTCATTTACTGTTATAAGTGGATTCGCAATGGGCGCGAGCTCTATTGCGTTATTTGCTCGTGTGGGCGGCGGTATCTATACTAAAACAGCAGATGTAGGCTCTGACCTGGTTGGTAAGGTTGAAGCGGGCATACCTGAAGATGATCCACGTAATCCTGGTGTAATCGCTGACAATGTTGGCGACTGCGTAGGTGATACAGCTGGGCTGGGTGCCGATATATTTGAATCGTACTGTGGGTCCATGATTGCAGCTATAGTTATAGGTGCCAGTATGGCTACCTTGCGTTTCGAATACATGGCATTGCCGATTATGATAGCTATGGTGGGTTTGATCGCTTCGGTCATTGGTATACGAGCTATGACCACGTTAGGGAGCATGGACCCTTCTGCAGCACTTAGAAACTGCACATTCATCAGTGCGGGTGCTATGCTATTCGTTGCATTTTTTCTCATTAAAGTTATGGGCCTGCCTTCAGGCGTATTTATCGCGCTTTTGTTTGGTTGTCTGGCAGGTATCGGTATTGGCCTGATCACCGAATACTACACAGCCAGTAAGCCCGTTGTTCGAATAGCAGAATCAAGTAATACTGGGGTTGCTACGGTAATGATCACTGGTATTGCAGTGGCTATGGAAAGCTGTGTGATACCTGTTGTGATTATGGCATTGACCATTTATGTCAGCGCGGAATCTGCAGGCCTTTATGGTGTTGCACTTTCAGCTGTGGGTATGTTGGCAACAGTAGGTATCACCATGTCGGTTGATGCTTATGGTCCCATCGCCGATAATGCTGGTGGAATTTCTGAGATGGCAGGATTGGGAGAAGACACCCGTAAAATTACAGATGGATTGGATCAGGTGGGTAACACCACGGCTGCTATTGGTAAGGGGTTTGCGATTGGTTCAGCAGCTTTGACAGCGTTGGCCTTGTTTGCAGCGTTTACCCAAGCAGCAAATATCACCTCTATTGACATTACTAAAACCGATGTGGTTATTGGTATGTTCCTGGGTGGTGTGGTTCCGTTTTATGTTGCTGCGTTGACTATGACCTCCGTGGGTAATGCTGCGATGACCATGGTTGAAGAGATCCGCAGACAGTTCCGCGAGATTCCAGGATTAATGGAAGGCACGGGCAAACCGGATAGTGCACGTTGTATCGATATCAGCACCCAGGCGGCATTGAAGGAAATGATTGCACCAGGTGTTGTAGCTTTCCTAATGCCAATTATTGTGGGCTGGCTGCTTGGTGCTGAAGCATTAGGAGGAATGCTAATGGGTGCAACTCTGGTTGGAGTTTTGCTTGCGTTGTTCATGTCGAATGGCGGTGGAGCTTGGGATAATGCAAAAAAATATGTGGAGGCAGGGAACCTAGGTGGTAAAGGTTCTGATGCTCACCACGCTACAGTGGTTGGAGATACGGTGGGTGATCCCCTGAAGGACACCTCCGGTCCGGCAATGAACATCCTCATCAAATTGATGTCTATTGTCTCGCTGGTTATGGCACCGTTTTTTATCTAGTAGTTTTAGTTTTTTATTAAAGGGATGGGGGATTCCCCCCATCCCTTTTTGTTTTTCAGGAGATTCGAATTGTTAAAATTTGGAATTCACGATTTTATCAATGCCCAGCCGATATTGACTTCTTTGAGGGAAATGGGGGAGTGGATAAAGCTTGATATCTATACAGAGACTCCGGCTCGTCTTGCTGAACAGCTCAATGAAGGAAAGTTAGATTTTGCCATGATTCCCGCAATTGAATATCTGAGGCATGCGGATACCTTGCGCCTGTTGCCGGGAATTTCCATTGCATCGAGGAATCAAGTCGGCACTGTTTTACTGGTATCCAAATATCCACTTAAAGCAATTCAATCTTTGGCAGTTGATAATAGATCGCGCACTTCGGCGGCTTTATTGAAATTGATGTTTAAAGATGATTTTTCACCTAACCTGAAATGGATAGACTGTCATCCCAACCCCGAAAAAATGCTACAGGAACATGATGCTGCTCTCATCATTGGTGACCCTGCCTTAGGGTTTAATAAAGAAGGAACAACAATATATGATCTAAGCGAAGAGTGGTATCAGAGAACCGGAAAAACTTTTGTGCATGCAGTGATTGCTGCAAGAGAGGGAGTTGAGATTGGAGAACGAATTGTGGAGATCTTTCGTATTGCAAAGCAAGAAGGATTGATGAAAATTGAAACTATTGCCAGGACCCAGGCCCGTAAAACTGGACTCCCAGAAACCTTGTTAGTTGATTATCTGAAAAATAAAATTCGCTACAATTTGGGAGCGGAAGAGTTAGACGGATTGAGTTACTTTCAATCTATTTGCCAGTCTGCCGGACTGATTGAAAAAAAATTTCCCTTCGAATTTACCTTCGATGAGGGTACAAAATAGGCCGCATTTAATCTAAAGATTTAACTAGAAAATCTTTTCCTTTAGCAAACCCTGCTTTAATCAGTTCACCTATTTTTACTAAGGTTGTTTCAAAAAAATCAAGATACGCCTGCACGGCTTTATTTTTTTTGTTCTTTTTGAATTGTGTAGGTGCTTCTACAAACTTTGGTTCCTCTATGTTTGAAGTAGGTTTTGTGTGAGGTGTTATAGCAGGAGCAGGCGGAGCGAAAATTTCCTCGGCATAGTCTGTTTCTTTTTTTTCAGGCTCTGCGGGTATGATTTCACCTTTGGTTTCTTCTACCAAAGTTTCCAATTTTGGTTCGATAAATGTTGAAGCGCCAGCTACTTTATCAGGATAATTCGAGCCTGCCTCATTGCCTTCAGGTATGGTCTTTGTTTGCGGACCACTGACACGTTCTTCGTTTGATGGTGATGGAGCTATTTCAAGTACAGATTTTTCTTCAACAACAAGAGCTTCTTTTTGGATTGTGGGGTCGGGAACTTTTTCTTTTACTCCCGATATTAGTTTTTTAGGAGGTCGAGGTGCTGGAGCAGGTTTTATCTTAGCCAGCCGTTGTTCTAGAGGTTTTAGAAGCGGTTCAATCGCTTCCTTGATTTGTGGTGGAATCTGGTCGGTGTAAAAAAGGTAACCGCTTCCACCTGTCAAAAGCAAAAGGATGAAAAGAAATAACCTGTACCGACTACTTTTTTTCTTTTCAGGGGGCAGGACTTCTCCTTCCTGCTCTTCAAAGGAGGGTTCAGATTCAGAGGGCTCTGAGGGCTTAGAAGTTGGTTTTTCATCAGATAACACCTCTTCGTTTTCAGGAGCTTCTGCCTCGTTTGGTTTTTTCGATTCAGTATTTTCTTGCATAGAGGGAAAGAGAGTTTTCTACCCATTAGGAGATAGCTAGAAAAACTTAACCTAAAAGCCCGTTGAATTGGATCCGCCCTAAAAGCTAATGACTTTAGTCCGCCACGGTTAGTGGATTATTTTGTTTAATGGATACTCAACGATGTCTTCTGAGCCGGCTTTTTTAAGATCAGGAACAATATCGCGCACTAATTTTTCTTCGAGAATTACATTGATGGCCACCCACTCAGGGTCACTAAGCTCAGAGACCGTTGGTTTTTTACCTGGCGGAAAAATTTTAATGATTTCGTCCAGCTTGTTTTTAGGTGCATTTAGCATAAGTCCTACCTTGCCGTTTGCGGCCATGGCCCCTTGCAGCATCAATACCAGACGGTCAACTTTATTGCGCTTCCATGTATCTTTACTTGCAGCTTTATTCATTATGAAGCGGGTTGTAGATTCCATTAGTGTATCGATAATTCTTAGATTGTTTGCCTTGAGGGAAGACCCGGTTTCTGTCACTTCAACAATGGCATCAACCAGCTTGGGAGCCTTGACTTCCGTAGCACCCCAAGAAAACTCTACATTGGCGGTCACTCCGTGCCCTTTTAACCAATCTGTTGTTAGGTTAACGACTTCTGTTGCAATTCGTTTCCCCTGTAAGTCTTTTGCACTTTGTATAGAAGAGTCATTTGGCACGGCCAGAACCCATCGGACGGGTCTTGCTGAAACTTTTGAATAAACCAGCGGTGCAATTTCTTCTACATCGGCTCGATTTTCCATAATCCAGTCTTTACCGGTAAGACCTGCATCGAGAACGCCGTCTGCTACATAGCGAGCAATTTCCTGAGCACGTATTAACATGCATTCAATTTCGACATCATCAATGCTGGGGAAATAAGATCGGCTTTGAATCCTAATATTGTACCCTGCCCGAGCAAAAAGCTTGACTGTGGCTTCTTCTAGACTGCCTTTTGGAATTCCTAGTTTTAATACATTACCGCTCATGGATTAACTTCTTTCTTCTTAATTGGATTAAAAAAATCTAAATGTTTTATTTTTTATAAACTTTTTCTGGATCAAAAACTTTCTCTTCTATAACTTCCACATCACCGTTGACTTTTCTAAAAAAGCAACTGGTATAACCTTTATGACAAGCCGCTTTACCTACCTGTTCTACTTTCAAGAGCACAGTATCATCATCGCAATCGACAAACACTTCCTTTACGATTTGAACGTTGCCGCTTTCTTCCCCCTTCATCCATTGTTTGTCCCGTGATCGACTATAGAACCATGCTTTTCCAGTTTCCAAGGTCTTTTCCCAGGCAATGGTATTCATATAGGCGAGCATTAATACCTTCCCAGTCTCTGCATCTTGAATTATTGCTGGAACCAACCCTCCCATTTTTTCAAAATCCAGTTTCATACCTTTGCCCCTTTAGTTAAAACGATTTGCAAATTATAAGAATATGGGTGCTAATTGTTGATATCCCTCTTCCCAAATGCAAGACACCCCCAAAGCATTGGGTGAAACTCTGAAATCTAAAATATAATTGATTTTCTGTCAACCTTATAATAGCCTGTTTCTAATCGAATTAGTTCTTTTTGTTGGTTTTTTTTAATCAATTTCTATAGCCTTTACAGTGTTAATTTCATATTTTTTAAGGATTAGCGCTATTCCAAAAATATAAGGGGTCCAAATGCCATCAATCACCCATTTTGAAATATATAAACCCGCAGAACCCTGTAGTTTGACAGGCGACAAACTGCGCGAGACCATGGATAAAGTTGTTGAAGAAACCTTGAGTGAAGACGGGAAAGAGCTGAACCTAAAAGGTTATTGTGTTGGCCCCAATGGCATGACCATTATTACTCGAGATGAACGTCTTGTGAAAGTGCGAAGACTTAATTTAGGGGGAAACCGCATAGGCGATGATGGAGTAAAAATGCTTACAGAATCAGACCTGTTTGCTAAGGTAAATTGGATAGAGTTGGGCGGCAATGATATTGGCCCAGAAGGAGTAAGCCATCTCATTCGATCCAAAGTTTTAAAGAAGGTAAAGTCGCTCAATCTTTACCGAAATTATATTAAGGATGAGGGTGCGGCAATAATGGCAAAGGATAACGAATTAGACAAGTTAGAAGATTTGGATCTGGCTCAGAACGAAATTGGCGATGAAGGAATTTTAGCATTGGCCAATTCAAAAAAGTTTCCCGAACTCGTTAGCATTGCCCTGGATAATAATTTTGCCTCTATCGAAGGAAAAGAAGAGGCAAAGGTCGGACGTAATTTTAAAAAACTTCAATCCTTAAATTTGTAACTTCAAATATGCCAGAACAATCCAATCAAGAATATGGTAAAGGGTATTTTTTGATTGCGAATCCGGTTTTGCCCGACCCAAACTTTTCCCGCACGGTGGTTCTTTTATGCAACCACGACGATGAGGGTTCATTTGGACTGGTTATAAATCGGTCCGCTCTTATAAATTCCAAAGAAGTATTTAAAGAAATGGGAATGTCTGGGTTTCCTTCAGGAAAAATTTATGTAGGTGGACCGGTCTCGCCTTCACAGGTGTTTTATCTTTGTCGATCTGAAGAACCTTTGCCACAATTAGAGACCATTTGCGATGGTGTCTATCTGGGAATGAGCGCAGAATTACTCGATAACTTAATGACTTCCTTTAAAAATCCAGAAAAAAATATACGATTTTATTTAGGCTACTCCGGCTGGGGTGCCGGTCAACTGGCAGGTGAAATGACCCGCCTTAGCTGGTTGACTTCCCAGGCTTGTGGTAAATTTATTTTTCAGGAAAATGAAGATGGGATCTGGGCAAATGTTGTGCGTTCCCTCGGTAAAGATTACGAATACCTTATACAAGCTCCAGTCAATCCTCAATGGAACTAAATACCAGCGTGACGCTGGACTCCTTGTATCAGCCTCCGGCCAGTCAGCAAATATATCAATCTTCAGCCCCACCCCAGTATTGCGGGCTTCCTATTGAAGAATATTTTGCCAAACGTTTCCCATACCAGTCCAGAAAAGCTTGGATCGCTCAAATTGAAAATGGAGATATTTCGGTAAACGGCACGACAGCGCAGATAGGTTATGTTTTGCAAGAAGGGGATCGCATTATTACCTACGCCGGTATGAGGCAGGAACCCCCCGCGAACCGAAGTTTAAAAGTTGTTTATCAAGATCCCTATATACGAGTTTTTAATAAACCTGCTCCCATACCCGTTCATCCGAGTGGACGTTATTTTCAAAACAGCATGACAGAAATTTTGAAACGGTTATACCCGAAAGAGATTCCCCGGCCGGTGCAAAGGTTGGATGCGATCACAACAGGCGTAATTATTTTTGCTAGGACACGTGATGTGGCAGGCGTCCTGATGGATGAGTTTATGAGTCATAGGATAAAAAAGGAATACCTTGCTTTGGTGGAAGGTGAGCCTGAAACAGAAAATTTTTGTATCGATGCACCGATTGGTATTTTAAAAGGATCGCATAGAGGTGTTGGTGACCAAATAAAAAATGCAAAATGGGCAAAGACAGAAGTTCAGTGGCTTGCTTCTAAGGATGGGTTCTCACTTTTAAAAATTATCCCATTTTCAGGAAGAACCAATCAAATTCGCGTTCACCTTTCAAGCTGTGGACTGCCTATTTATAATGATCAGGTTTATGGGCAAGGAAGTTCAGAAAACTATCAATATGGCTTGCACGCTTGGAGTCTCGAATTTAAACTCTTTGGTCGAACTATGGGATTTAGGGTAGAGCCTCCTTTGCATTTTGAACCCTTCTTAAAAGCAGCAAAAATCAAAAGTAGATGAATTCTTTAACTCCTCCTCATCCTGCTGGCGAAAACTCAATGCAAGAGACCTTGTTTACCAGGGCTCGGAATGCTTTTTGGCTGGCACCTATGGCCGGTATTACCGATATTTGTTTCCGACAATTGATGGATGAAATGAATGCCGGTGTTTTAATTTCAGAGCTGGTTTCTGCAAAAGGGCTATTTTACAATTCTGAAAAAACCAAAAAAATGATGCGGGTGCACCCAGATAGCAAATCTATTACGGGTATTCAACTGTTCGGCGAATCAGCAGAGGATATTATTCGCGCCTCTGAACTCGTAGAGTCTACAGGAGCACATTTTGTCGATATCAATCTGGGGTGTCCTGTCAAAAAAGTAGTTAAAAAAGGTTGTGGTGCAGCCCTTTTGCGTGACCCGGTTTATCTGGAAAACTTTCTTTCCACAATCAAAAAAGGAATCCGACTCCCACTCACGGTAAAAATGCGAACCGGTTGGAGTGAAGAAGAGTTGACGATACATGAGTGCGTCAAAGCGGCCTACAACTCAGGTTGCGAATGGGTAGCGATTCATGGGCGCACTCGAACACAAGGCTATGAAGGCAAAGCCGATTGGAATCTGATCGCCGAAGTTAAAGAAAAGGCTAAGCTTCCTATCATCGGTAATGGAGATATCCGTAGTGCTGAGCAAGCAAGAAAAAGGCTGGAAGAATCAAAAGTGGATGCAGTCATGATAGGGCGAGGTGCTTTGCGTAACCCCGGAATTTTTAACGAATGCATTGGACTAAATAACGACCGCTCTTGCTTGAAAATAATTCGTCGCTATCAGAAAAGTTTGAAAGAATATTACGATACGCGTTTTTCCCTCATCCTCTTGCGAAAATTCTCAGCCTGGCTTGCGTTCGGTAATCCGGGAGCCGCAAAATTTCGGAAGAATATGTTTGAGTGTATCACTACCGCTGAGGTCATGGAAAAGGTTGAAGCATTTTTTCAGAACGAAAATCCCCTCCCATTCGATGACAACGAAGAGTTCATGATGAGCGGTCACGGCTAGCCAGAAACCACTAGGTGCAGGGTTTTTGCGGTTCAAAGGGATCTCAAGTATAAATAATATTTTATTTTTAAGTCCGGCAATATGCTGACGATGAGTAATGAAAAACAAACAACCCAAAACATTTAAGAAAACTCATTCCGATCGGGATCGAGCCAAGCATAAAAAACAGGAAGAGTTTACTCTTTATGGTTGGAACGCTTGCATGAGTGCGTTTAAAAAACGCCCGGAGAGTTTATTACGCTTGTTTTTCAGCAGAACCCGTACAACCGAATTGAAGGCAGTGAAAGCATGGTGTGCAGAAAAGAAACTTCCTTTTCGTCAATTGGATCAAGAATCATTAAATAAAGTTGCATCAGGAACACATCATGAAGGTATCGTCATGGTGGTTCGCCCTTTCCCATGTGATTCGGTGCACAAACTAATTCGCGGAAGTATCCCTAAAAACGGGTTGGTGGTCGCCCTCGATGGAATTGAAAATCCTCATAACCAGGGCGCGATCCTCAGAAGTTGTGCCTATTTTGCGGCCAAAGGTTTGATTGTGCCGAATGCTGGAACGGTGACGGGCATCACTTCCTCTGCCGCAAGAATGGCTGAAGGCGGTTGGGAATCGGTTCCAATTTATAGCAGTAGCGACCTATCTTCCTCTCTTAGGGATCTCAGAGAACAGGGTTGGTGTGTGGTTGGTGCCGACCTAAGCGTGAAGGAATCCTTAAGCTCGGCAAAGATTACTTTTCCCATCGTTCTGGTGCTTGGGAATGAACAAACAGGACTATCGGATCGGGTGAAACGTCGCTGTGATACTCTCGTCAATATTCCGGGTAAAGGAGACATGCAATCTCTAAACGTTTCGGTTGCGGCAGGGATAATGTTGGCAGACTTAGACCGGCGAAGAAACAGTTATAAAAAATATAAGAAAACTAAATGATATTTTTTGCGAAGTTGCATCCTTTAATCGTTCATTTCCCTGTTGCCTTGTTAACCAGTGGCGTGGTGTTTGAAATTTATGGCAGCCTGAAAAAAGACGAGGTTGTTGAGGCGGCGGGTCGGTTCAACACGCGATTGGGGTTCTGGTGCATCTTCCCGGTTTTGATAGTCGGTTTCCTGGGGATGTTGAGCTTGGACAGCACCGAAAAATTTAAAGACTTCCTTTCCAGCCACATGCGTTTTGTTTTTCTCACTACTGGTGTGTTCATAATCGCCATGGTATTTTCTCGTTACTTCAGGAACCCATTCGGTAGAGTGGTTTATTTTTTGGCTCTTATTGCAGGTCTCGTTTGTGTGCTGAACACCGGTTACTACGGGGGTGAACTCGTCCATCGTTTCGGTGTTTCCACCGCACAATAACGGGCCCTTTTCAAAATACTAATTGGTATCCGGTAAAAAGGCAAATACACATGGTCACCAAGCCGACAATGTAAAAGCCTTGAGCGGTTTTTGAAAAAGAGTTGGTATAAGAGTAGCCAACAGCAAAACCATAGAGGATAGTAAACAGGAAGGAATAACCCTGATGCCCTTCCACATCAACAGTCGTACGTAGGCTAATATCGACAGACATCATTCCTGAAAAACTTGCGACAACCGCAGCTAACAGTCCCAAACTTAAATTAAAACTCGCGGCGGATTTTAGTTTCTGGTCGTTTTTCTTTTTGGCAAGAAAAAGTAAGGCCAGCCCCGCAACAAATAACGCGGGTGGAAAATGCGAAATGAATGGATGAAACGAAACCGAACTTATCATGCTAGTAGGTACCAGCGTGACGCTGAAATCAAAAGGTCGGTATCCTTTTTGTTTACTAAGTATCTAGGCAAGATATTTTTCTCGTGAACGGTAAGACAAGATCTAGAACTTGGTGGTAACTATTTCGCTAAAAAGAAAAGTCCTTTTAGCGGCAGAGTTTGCTCTGCTAGACGTCTTTTTTGATATCGCCAGCGATATCCAGATCCATTTC
>CAZMBO010000027.1:17132-19558 GCA_964564655.1 uncultured Nitrospina sp.
GTTTGCTCTGCTAGACGTCTTTTTTGATATCGCCAGCGATATCCAGATCCATTTCGGAGAGGTTGACATCGACATCAATTTTGGTAGCTGCACCAATATCCTGTTCCAGGGCATCGACATTCACCGTTTGTTTGAGGCCTTCGGCTTCGTCCATTACGTCCTGTTTCAGTCCGCTGAAAGTTTTCTGAAACTCTCCCCAGCCTTTTCCGATGGCTTTAGCGAGTTTGGGAAGGTTTTGCGGGCCAATCACCACTACGGCGATTCCCATTATTATCATCAGCTCAAAAAATCCGATATCAAACATTCTTTAGCTCCTTAACTATTCGGGTACCGTTATTTTAGCAGAATCAAGGCAAAATATCATCTGTTACGAGGCAACTTTTTTACAGTTCCTTTGCTGGAGATCTTGAAAAATCAGGCTATTAAGGTAGACTGACAGAAGATTTATGAAAATTGTACGCGGAACCAAAAATATTATCGGCCCCTTTACCTACCCCGTGGTGGCTCTCGGAAATTTTGATGGGGTTCATGTAGGTCACCAGATTCTTTTCAAGAAAGCTGCTGAGATTGCCAGTGAAAAGAAGGGAACCTCCATCGCGTTCACATTTGAACCTCATCCCTTAAAAGTCATTGCTCCCGAAAAAGTTCCCCCATTATTGACCCACTTCCATAAAAAAATGGAACTCATTGAAGCCTGCAATATTGATAGTGTTATTTGCGCAGATTTCACTCGACAATTTGCAGACCAACGACCCCGTGATTTTTCAGAAAATATTTTAAAAGGAAAAATCGGTGCCAAAGAAGTTGTGGTGGGATTCGACTATGCATTCGGCCGCGGTCGTGAAGGCACCATCCCCTACTTAAAAAAGATGGGGGAAGAATTCGGATTCGTGGTTCATGTTGTGGAACCTTTTCAACTGGATGGTTTGACTGTCAGTAGCTCGCATGTGCGTGAGTTGATTGAAGCCGGAAATATGGAATCCGCCCGGAAATTTTTAGGTCGCCATTATTCTATAGTTGGGCCCGTTATTTCCGGACACAAGACGGGACAAGCTATCGGATTTCCAACGGCCAACATTGATACCAGTAAAGTACAGATTCCGGGGACAGGGGTGTATGCCGTGCGTATGATCTACCAAAACAATTCCTTCGGTGCAGTAGCGAATATCGGATTCAATCCTACTTTCCATCGTGACCGCTTGAGCGTTGAAGTCCACATCTTTGATTTCAATCAAGTAATTTATGGTAAGGAAGTTGAGGTGGAATTTATTTCGCGGATACGCAGTGAAATAGAATTTGAGTCAAAAGATGAATTGGTCGTTCAGATTAAAAAAGATATTGAGACAGCCAAAGGCTTACTTGAGGAAACGAATTGAAAAAAATCAGGCAATCATTAATAGGACTGGTCATCGCTATCGGTACGCTTTACTACACCTTGCAAAACGTTTCCTATAAAGAACTCGAAACCTCGTTAAAAAATGCAGAGCTTATTTATATCCTGCCTGGTCTGGTGCTCATTGTTCTAAGTTATGTGACTCGTGCCTACCGCTGGCAAATTCTGCTGCGTCCATTTAAAAAAATTCCAGTAAAAGAAATTTATTCACCGTTGATGATCGGGTTTATGGGTAACGTTCTTCCTGCAAGGGCGGGGGAATTTTTGCGCGCTTATCTGGTCGGGAAAAAAAATAATATTACTTTCTCAGGGGCTTTTTCCACCATCGTCGTAGAACGGTTATTCGATCTTGTCTGCCTACTGGCATTATTTGTATGGGTTTTTCTGTTTAATGCAGAAATTTTTGATCCCAATCTAACCTTTTCCGGGGTTTCCGTTCAAACCATGATGGTGGGGTTTGGCCGTTTTTGCTTTATCCTGGTTTGTGCTTTGCTGGCCTTCATGTTCCTGCTTGCCTGGCAGGAAATAAAAGTAAAATCTTGGGTCAACTGGTTCATACGTCCTCTTCCAGAAAAATGGAAAGAAAAAATATTGTTTATGGTAGGTGAGTTTGCGTTGGGTTGTCAGATCATTAAAGATAAAAATGCCTTGTTGCAGATCATTCTATACTCGGTTCTGACCTGGGCCTTAATCGTGGTTATGAATTATCCCTTTTATTATGTTTTTGATTTGGAGAATAAGACACTGGGCTCAGTTCTCATCCTGACGGTTATGGTTTGTATTTTGATTACCGTGTTACCCACTCCCGCATTTCTTGGGTCCTATAACGCCGGGGTTTTGATAGCTTTGCACGAAATCATGGGCGAAGCAGAAGTGGCCGCCGTTAGTTTTGGCATGGTGGTGTGGGCCGCATCCTTTTTAGTGATTTTTGCAGGCGGGTTCTACTTCATCTTCAGCGACCACATATCGGTGGCATCGCTGATGAAAGCAGAAGAAACCGAATCAGCCTTGGAAAATACAGAGCACTCTTCAG
>CAZMBO010000028.1:0-19050 GCA_964564655.1 uncultured Nitrospina sp.
CTTTTCTATTTGAATTAATTTCTTAAAGGAATGAAAATAGGTCAAACGTTTTCTAGGATCTTCGGGAATGCTCTCCACGGTACTGAAATCCATCGCCAGTCGGTAATCGTTGGTCGGTGTAATCATCAAAAGGAATAAGATTAAGGGTATTTAATCTAAGAGGATAAAGAATTATTTGTAAAGTACAAGTTTGACTCCTTCTAAGAACCAAACGTCAGCTTTACATAACTATACACATTAAATTTTTGTACAGGAAAGCAAACAAAATTAAAGCAGTCATATGGTTGCAACTAATTGAAAAACCATAGATGCTAAAGATAAGCAAAAGTCACCACGGTTGGCGGGCAAAATGAACCACAAAGTATGATTTTTGTCCCATCCAAATTTGCTTGACAATATACAACTTATATTTTAGCTTATTCGTCTCCTAATAAGCATACTTTAATTGGCCTTACCGGTTTTTTCTATCATTTTGTAATATTAATGCTAACTAAGATTAACTAAGAATTTTTATAGGGAAGGAAAAAATGGCAGATATAGTTTATACCAAAGTTGACGAAGCACCTGAATTAGCAAGCGGATCTTTTTTACCAATTATTCAAGCATTTACTGGGGTAGCCGGGGTAGAAGTCGGTACTATGGATATCTCCCTTGCCGGAAGAATCATTTCTCAGTTTCCTGAGAGATTGAAACCGGAACAGCAACAACCCGATGATTTGGCATTGTTGGGTGAAATTGTTCTGAAGCCAGATGCAAACGTTATTAAATTGCCCAATATCAGCGCGTCCGTCCCTCAGATAAAAGGTGTGATCGATGAATTAAGAGGACAAGGCTACGATCTTCCTGATTACCCTGAAGACCCAAAGACAGACGAGGAAAAAGAAATTAAAGCCAAATACGATGTTTGTAAGGGTAGCGCGGTAAATCCCGTTTTGAGACAAGGCAATTCGGATCGTCGAGCTGCAACTTCAGTAAAAAATTATGCCAAGAGCAACCCACATAGTATGGGAGCCTGGTCAAAAGATTCTAAGACTAATGTTGCTTCTATGGACGGCAGTGATTTTCGTTCTAATGAAAAATCAGTGACCGTTTCTGATGCATCTGCTGGAAAAGCCAAGATAGAGTTTGTTGGTGATGATGGAAGCACGAAGGTTTTAAAAGAGAATGTTCAACTTGATGCGGGAGCGGTTGTAGACGCGACTAAAATGAGTGTTAAGGCTTTACGGCAATTCATGAAGGATTCTATCCAAAGAGCCAAAGACGAGGGTGTTTTATTTTCTCTGCACATGAAGGCCACAATGATGAAAGTTTCGGATCCGATTATCTTTGGGCACTGCGTTACCGTGTTTTTTGAAGAAGCTTTCGAAAAACATGCCGACACTTTCAAGGAAATCGGCGTTAATCCCAATAACGGTTTAGGCGATGTTTACACAAAGATCAAAAGTTTGCCGGAAGACAAACAAAAAGAAATCGAAGCAGATCTTCAAGCCTGTTTGGATAATGGCCCCACCATGGCAATGGTCGATTCTGATAAAGGGATCACTAATTTGCATGTTCCAAGCGATATCATCATCGATGCTTCCATGGCGGCCTCAATCAGAACCTCAGGTAAAATGTGGGGCCCGGATGGCAAAGAGCATGATACTTTAGCCCTCATTCCAGACGACAGTTACGCGGGTATTTATCAATCAGCCATCGATTTCTGTAGGGAAAATGGCGAGTTCGACCCAACCACGATGGGCACCGTACCCAATGTCGGACTCATGGCCCAAAAAGCGGAAGAATACGGCTCCCACGACAAAACCTTTGAAGCCCCTGGTAATGGAACTATTAAAGTTATCGACGCCGCAGGAAACACCTTGATCGAGCAACCCGTTGAAACGGGAGATATCTTCAGAAGTTGTATCGTAAAGGATATTCCAATCCAAGATTGGGTAAAGCTTGCGGTAACAAGAGCACGATTGTCTGAAACACCGGTTGTCTTCTGGTTAAACAAAGACAGAGCGCATGACGCAGAGTTAATTAAAAAATTAGACGTTTACTTGAAAGACCACGATACGAATGGATTGGATATTCAAATCATGGCTCCTGTAGATGCCATGAAACATGCTTTGCAACGTGCAAAAGAAGGAAAAGACACCATCAGTGCCACAGGTAATGTTCTTCGTGACTACTTGACCGATTTGTTCCCGATTCTCGAATTGGGAACCAGCGCAAAAATGCTGTCCATCGTTCCGCTGATCGCAGGTGGCGGTCTTTTTGAAACCGGTGCGGGCGGCTCTGCTCCCAAGCATGTTCAACAGTTTGTGAAAGAAGGGCATCTAAGATGGGAGTCTTTGGGCGAATTTTTGGCTCTTTCCGAATCTCTTGCGCATTTCAGCAGGTTCAAAAACAACTCAAAAGCACAGGTGCTTGCAGATACATTGGACCGCGCAACAGGGAAATTGATGATAAACAAAAAATCCCCAGGCCGTAAGGTGGGCGAGTTGGATAACGCCGGCACTCATATTTATGAAGCTCTTTACTGGGCTAAAGAATTGGCAACTCAAGATGACGATGCGGAACTTAAAGCAAAGTTCACTCCGGTCGCTGAACAACTTGAAACCAAAATAGATACTATTATTAGTGAATTGAATGCGACCAACGGCCAAGCCATGGATCTTGGCGGTTACTACCGAACAGACCCTGAAAAAGTCGCAAAGGCAATGCGTCGTAGCGCAACATTCAATTCAATATTGGACAGCTTAAATTAATAAATCCGCTAGACACGTTGGAGTTTTTGGAGCTCCCTGTTCGGAGCTCCAATAAAAACCTCAGCAAATAACAAGTCAAACCTGATATAGGTTTGTTTTCACATGAGGAACTGCATGTCAAGCACAAGAAAAAAGATCACGGTCGTTGGTGCAGGTCAAGTTGGGTCGACGGTTGCTCAGCTAACCGCCTATAAAAATCTCGGAGATGTAGTGATCATTGATATTATTGAAGGAGTTCCTCAAGGAAAAGCCTTGGACCTTCAAGAATCAAGCTGTCTTCAAGTGTTTGACAGTTTGGTAACCGGAACCAATGATTATAAAGAAACTGCAAACTCCGATGTCGTGGTCATCACTGCTGGCTTGCCTCGCAAACCGGGAATGAGCCGCGAAGATCTTCTCGCTACCAATGCCAAAATTGTGCAATCGGTGACCGAGAAGATCATGGAGCATTCCAGTGATCCCATCATCATCGTTGTATCAAATCCACTCGATGCGATGGTATACATGGCAAAACAAACAAGCAACCTGCCAAAGAATAAAATTATTGGCATGGCTGGCGTACTAGACTCAGCACGTTTGCGAACATTCGTATCACTGGAGTTGGGCTGTTCTCTGGTTGATGTGGATGCCATGGTTTTAGGGGGACATGGCGACTCCATGGTGCCTCTTCCTCGTTACACCTCGGTATCGGGGATATCAATCACCGAATTGATGACCAAGGAACAAATAGACCGTGTGGTAGAGCGCACACGAAAAGGTGGCGCGGAAATCGTTTCCTTATTGAAAACAGGTAGTGCTTTTTATGCGCCAGGTTCTTCAGTTGTTAAAATGATTGAAGCTATTTTGCAAGACAAACGTCGCATTCTTCCCTGTACTGCTTATCTAGAAGGTGAATATGGTTGGAGCGGAATTTTCTTCGGCGTGCCTGTTATGATGGGCATTAATGGAATTGAAAAAATTATCGAGCTGAAAATGACAGATGAAGAAAAAGCAGCACTGGATAAGTCCGCACAAGATGTTAAAAAGACCTGCGATGCAATAGATGCTATTCTCGCTACATCGAACTGAAAAAACTAATCACCCCTCAAACAGGCAGATTTTCGTGGAGTCTAAAAGAGACTTTATTGCCTTGACAAACTAAACGTTTCGTAAACGCTAACTTCTTCTGACTTACCGTCGCATTCCAATGGAATGGATTGCCAAAAATTTTTGTCTGCCTTCCATCTTGGATCCCATTTATCATCAGGGTCATCCGAAACACATATGCGCCAAACTTTTCCCTCAAGTTTTTTCTTTGAAACATCCAGAGTAATAAAATGATTCATCAATGCCCTATTAGCTAGCGCATTAAAAACGTCCTTCGGTGCAATACGCTTTTCTTTGTTTTGCTGGTCGGCAAAAGGTTTAAAAGTTGCGCCCCCTCCGCCCGAGACAATGTGCATTGTTCCCTCACCCCTACGGTATTTCCCCGACACGGATTGCACAATTTCAAAAACACCTTCTTCAATAGGACTCATCTGATGAAAGCGTTCGTAGGAATGCTGATTACCTGCAAGAACCAGATCGGGTTTCAAAGCATTCAACTGTTTAAGAACCGTATTACGCTTGTCGAGGTACCAAGCCGTGGTGATCGCAGGCTCATGAACGGCGAGAATAATCCACATTCCTTTTTCTCTGGCTTCCATAATTCGGGGCGCAAGCCAGGAAGTAGGATCTCTCCAGGGGTAATTATTGATAACACCAATTATGGCATTGCCGATCACCCTCGTCCCTTCCATTGCACGAGGCCCGGGTGTGTCGAATCCAGAATCGAGAGGGTCGATTTTGTCCCAGCATCCTGAAGCTTTCGGTTTCCATTTTTTGGGTGGCAAATCGTTGTCACCCGCAACAAATAATTTTATTGGATATGGATTCGAAAGGGTCTCTTTGATTTCTTTAACATAACGGTCAGGACAAGACGTTGGAAAAAATTCGGGTTGGTAAACAAAATCTCCAAGATGAAGCAAGGCATCTGCATTTTGTTTGCGCATGGCTTTTTGGACTGCCATAAATCCCGGTGCGTATGCTCTCTCACCCGTTCCCGTGTCGCCAACTATTATAATCCGTGTAGCCCCCTCCCCTATTGAGTAACTCACGAATATTGCTAGAGAAAGAAGAAAAATAATTTTTATGACAAGCCATCTCATGATCAATACAATCCTTCAGGAAGAGTTTCTATGAAAGCTCGAATCTCATCGCGAACTCGACGGTAATGATCCAGAGCTTCTCCATCTGTCTTGGCCGTTTGCGCTAGTTTGGGAGGATCGTCAAATCCGTGATGCACAATAGTAGTGGCGCAGGAAAAAACCGGACAGTTTTCATCCGCATGTCCACAAACAGTGACGACAATATCAAAAGGAATAGTTTCCACATCTTCCACGCACTTAGACTTCTGTTGGGTGATGTCTACTTCTTCTTCCTGCATAACTTTTACCGCATTGGGGTTGAGGCCATGCGCTTCGAGACCCGCCGAAAACGCCTGAATAGTATCACTTTTTAAATGCCTGGCCCAGCCTTCCGCCATTTGACTGCGACAAGAATTACCCGTACATAAAAACAGAATTTTTAGTTTGTCTACCATACCCCCAACCTACCACCCACTAGGGTGGGAAGCAACAAAGCTATCCTTTCGGACGCAAATTTTGCAGTAGAACATAAATTGCGCCTTGGGAAAATGCTAACAACCTAAAGTTATATACAGAATAAGATCGCTTTACAATTTAGGTATCAACCTATTATCCGAAACGGTCCACCTCACGGTGATCAAAGCGATGGAGGCCTTTTTGGCGAGCAATTGTTTCTACAGTTCCTAATTCTTGTGAGTGAGGATGGCGATTGATTTCAGGATATTTTTTTTCACTCACTTTCCCTGCGGGAAAATACTGTCCCATAATATTTATATAAGTATCAACAGATATTTCTTGCGCTACAAAATCCATTATATTTTCTGCGTCTTCCAAGCCATCCGGCATCACTAGATGACGCAATAGAACCCCGCGTTTGGCGAGTCCATTTTCATCGAAAACCAAATCCCCTACCTGCTTAAACATTTCTTTGATCACGGTGCGGGCTGCTTCGGGATAATCTTTGGCCTTCAAGTATTTTTGCGATCGCTCGTTACTCCAATATTTAAAATCGGGCATATAAATATCAACTATGCCTCTCATCATCTGCACGCTTTCCATCGAATCGTAAGCACCGGTGTTATAAACTAGTGGCAAGCGTAATCCCATCTGCACTGCTAGCGGCAAACTTTCAAGAATTTGCGGTACCACATGTTCGGGCGTCACAAAGTTGATATTATGGCAACCCCGGTTTTGCAAATCTAGCATCATGACTGCCAAGTCTTCTGGGCTGACTTCGATTCCTTCTCCATCCTGACTAATGCCGTAGTTCTGGCAAAAAACACATTTTAAGTTGCATAAAGAAAAGAATATGGTTCCGCTTCCATTCGTACCACGCAGACAATCCTCTTCGCCATGGTGAGGAGCATAGCTGCCAACTCGCGCTTTTCTGCCGGTTTTGCAAACAGACTGTTCGTCGTTCAATCGATTCACTTCGCAATCGCGTGGACATACTTTGCAGTTTGCCAGTGAGCGTAATGCCTGCCGTGAACGCCGGTAAAGCTCACCGCTATGAAATAGCTTCATATAGGCTGGCTCAAAACCTTCGGATTGAATTTGAAAAGATTTCAGGTTTGTCTGCATACCCGTTTGGATAATTGAATTTGGTTAATTATATTCACTGGCAATGTTAACGAACTGTAGTTAAAGGCTCAATGTTCTATTTTAGTCTGGTGAGTTTTGACCTATTGCTGACCCGCGTTATAGGCTTGATTTTCGTTTTATTTTCGCTTATGCTGAGCAACACTAACTAGCATGAGACAAACATGCAAATGGAGATAAAACCCATGCATCTCACCAAGCGTCAACGAGAGATTTATGAGCACCTCAGGGATCATATTCGCAACCGGGGATATGCGCCTAGCATCGCAGAGATAGGTAAACAGTTTAACCTCAGTTCCCCAGCTACGGTGCACAAACACCTTTCACATCTAGAAGAGAAGGGATTGATCCGTAAACAGCAAAACCTGAGTCGAGCGATTGAAGTGGTACCCGAGCAAGGTGATGCTATGTCCTATCCCGTACTGGGAGAAATTGCTGCAGGAAAGCCGATAGAAGCTCTCGATCAACGTGAGGTGGTCGACCTATTACCTGATAGCAAAGATAAAGATATTTTTGTTTTGCGCGTTAAAGGCAACTCGATGATCGAAGACCATATTCAAAACAACGATTATGTAATCGTCGAAAGACGTAACGTCGCTGAAAACGGCGAAACGGTAGTGGCGTTGATTGATAACGATCGAGCAACTTTAAAACGGTTTTACCGCGAAAATGGTAGGATACGATTACAACCTGCTCATCCTAATATGAAACCCATCTATGTGCGTGAAGGAGACTTCACTATTCAGGGTGTGGTTATCAGCGTCTTAAGAAAATTCAAAAAATAATCAACCCCAAACAAAAAAGTAATTTAGTTGAGCGAAATCTTACATATAGATATGGATGCTTTTTTTGTATCCGTTGAAGAGGTACTGAATCCATCTTTAAAAGACAAACCCGTTATCGTTGGAGGAAACATCGATAGCCGGGGAGTCGTTGCGGCAGCATCTTATGCAGCTAGGAAGTATGGGGTTCAATCCGCCATGCCGATTGCGAGAGCGAAACGTCTTTGTCCGCACGCTATTTTTTTGCGCAGTTCGCATCGGCTCTACAGCGAATATTCGGCCAAGGTGTTCGAGATTTTAAAAAGCTATTCTCCACTAGTCGAACCGATGTCTCTCGACGAAGCATTTATCGATTTAACGGGCTGTGTAAAATTACATGGTCCGGTCCTTAAAACAGCGGAAATAATTCGTAATGAAATTAAAGGTCAACTTGGACTCAATGCATCAATCGGTATTGCTACTAACAAGCTTATAGCTAAAATCGCTTCGGCCTATTGCAAACCCAACGGCATGTTGTGGATAGCCCCCGGTAGCGAACAACAGTTTTTGGCACCACTTCCTATAAAACGCATCCCAGGAGTCGGCCCCAAAGGCAGCACCAAGTTGAATCGCATGGGCGTTCACTCAGTTGCCGATCTTGCACGCTTACCACTGGAAATACTTGAAGAGATTTATGGGAAATGGGGAGTATCACTTTATCGCAAGGCAAGAGGAATCAGTAACAGCCCGGTCATTGCGGAAACCAAAGACCCTCGCTCCATCAGTCGAGAAACGACTCTCGACACAGACTCTATCGATCCACTATTTCTGGAATCTACACTCAGTTACCTGACAGAAAAATCTGCAGCACAACTTCGTAGCAGCAGATTGTTTGCCAAAACTGTCACGTTAAAGCTAAGATACTCGGACTTTAAAACGGTAACCCGCTCACAAATTCTGGGCTGGCCAACGGCGGCGGATCACACGTTTTTTAAGACTGTCATAAAATTATTTCGAAAAACCTTTGACCGCAAGACACGAGTACGTCTGATAGGAGTTTCTCTCACCTCCCTGACAACGCATCCTTGTCGGCAGGAAAACTTGTTTGACCTTAAAGACAGCAAACGTTGGGATGAGCTTTATCACGGGGTCGATCAAATCCGAAAAAAATACGGATTCCATTCCATCCTCCGTGCGACCAGTCGCCGATGAATCACCAGAGATGGAATCACATTAAGTCAGTGAGCATTCAATATTTTTAGAGCGTATACAGGTACCACTTTAATTTCTTTTATAGATAAACATGAATCTTGAAAATATTAGAAAAGAATTTCCTGTAACGAGTGAGATCATTTTTTTTGATCATGCTAGGGTTGCACCCTTGCCAAAACGAGTGAAACAAGTTGTCACAGCATTTATCGATGACGCAACACGATTTGGCACTGCCCATTACGAAAACTGGGTTCTTGAGCTCGAACGTACTCGAAAAAAATTCGCAGAACTTATCAATGCCAACCGAGACGAAATTGCTTTTGTTAAAAATACTTCGGAAGGAATCTCAATCGTAGCAAATGGATTCGACTGGCAACTAGGGGATAATGTGGTCATCCCCGATATCGAGTTCCCTGCAAACGTATATCCTTGGTGGAATCTTAAGCAAAGGGGTGTGGAAACGCGCATGGTTAAGTCGGTTGAGGGAAGAGTACTGTTTGATGAATTAGTAAAACAAGTCGATAACAAAACACGGATACTCTCCATCAGTTCGGTGGAATGCAACAGCGGATTTCGAAGCGACCTCAATCGACTAGGTACCTTTTGCAAAGAGAAAGGAATTTTATTTTTTGTCGATGCAATTCAGAGTCTTGGTGTCCTGCCTTTAGATGTAAAAAAAGACCACATAGATTTTCTTTCGGCGGATGGACATAAATGGATGCTAAGTGTTGAAGGCCTGGGTGGTTTTTACATCTCCAAGAATGTGGTAGATAGAATTCGCCCCACGACAATGGGATGGGGAAATGTGGTCAATGCAGAGAATTTTATGGACTATAACTTCACGTTACAAAAAGATGCAAAAAAATTTGAAGAGGGAACTCCAAACACGATGAGCATTCACGCTTTTGGTGCGGCGTTGGGGTTGCTACTTGAGACTGGCATCGACAATATCGAAAAGCGTGTGATTAGCTTGGGTAATTACATAATCGCTGAATTGAATCAGAGGAATATTAAAATTTACAGCTCCACCCTTTTGAATGAGCGCTCTGGGAATATATCGTTTGTTCTGGATAAAGATGTTAGTAAGCTTGACTCGTTTATGTTGGAGAACAAAGTCAAGTTAACTGTACGCGATGGACTCGTACGCTTTTCCCCGCACTTTTATAATAATGAGGATGAGGTTCTACAGGTTTTTGACATATTAGATAGTTATTTGAAAAAATAAAATCTAGAGGTCAAATTTAAACTCCAGAAAAGCGAGTCACAAAGTTTTTCAGCTTTTCTTTAATTTGAATGCGATGTGCAAGCTTGATCGCATCTTCTTTGCTTTCAAACCGGTCTACCTGAACGCGGTAAATATTTTTTCCGTTCCGGGTAATAAAGACATCATAGCCTTTTCTTTTTAAAGATTGCTCCAGTTTTCTAGCATGGGCTTTAGTTTTATAAGCTCCTACTTGAATCGTATACAGCTGTGTTTTAGGAGAAGTCAACTGTTCTGTGGAGGTTCCGATATGTGAACGAGTTATCGGTCGGGCTTCTTTGCTTTCTATTACTGCAATAGGTTTAACAGTTGTAGCCTTCGATAAATTAATAGGAACAGGAATCTTAGCTTCTTTTTTGGGAGACAAAGGAGGCATTTCAGATTCCACTCGCTTTCTTTTTTGAACTAGAGAACGGGCTTGCATTATATTTTTTTTAACCGAATTGCTTTTTGGCTTAGTAGTTGTCTCAACAAGGGATTCTTTATTTGATTCTAGGTTTTCGGAACTATCGGATAGTTCTGCTTCTTCGTCTAGAATTATAGCTTCCTGCCATTCAGCTTTGAGTTGTTGTAGTTCTTCAATTTTTTTCAATTCATTGGTGGCGTTTTTCGCGATTACAGGCTTCTCAAATTGGTTTTCCCTGTCGGCTTCATTGGGGTGCTTTATCAAGACAGTTAATTTATCTACCATATTTGATGTCATACGACTAAGGTTAAACTTATTCGTTACGAATTGGATAGGAGCAAGAAGAGCCGTTGTGATACCCGTTGGAATTTTTCCGATTCCCGAGAAGTCCTGTTCAGTTTGTTCAGCCCGCCAAAGAATTTCTCCGCTCCTTGTGTCTACCATTTGCACGGAGACACTCAGCTCAATCGACGAATGCAAAACAAGATAGGATCGCTCAACTTTATTTATACGACTAAAAACTATAGCATCTACTCCCAAAATTTCACCAAACTTCATGGGATTGATAGCAAGTAAGGTTGAAGGATCTGTCAGTTTGTTTTGCTTCAGTAGACCATCAATTACATAACGTTCTAATAAATGGAATTTTGACTGTTTTAGATTGGCATACAATCCTTGGCGAAACATTTTAGCCATTTCCTTTTGCCCCGGATCGCTTGTCTCGACAGGAAGGATTGCCACGGTCTGGTTCTTAGAAAGGGCCGTCAGGTTGCCTGCAACCCTTGTTTGCAAATCGGTAGCACATGCGGACACCGATAAAGCCATACAACCAGCTACTAACCTTTGCAAAAATTTTATGTATTGGTTATTTTTCATAAATTAGTTTAGCGATGACTTTTCTATAACAGCCATTCCGTGCTTATAAAATCTTTTACCCGTCAAACCCTGCGCATTTTTTAAGGTTCCAACTATAAGCGCACTCGATATCTCATCCGATTCCTGCACGATATAGCTTCCTGAATACATTCCAGGGGTAATTTCTCTTAACGGGATATTAGATTTCCAACTTCCAATTCCAAAAGAACCTTTTAGGCCTGCGTCACCTTTGAGGTTTACATATATTCGATCATCGGGCTTAAGTTTCTGATTTGGCCTCAAGTTGGTTTCTATACTCTTGATTTCTGGTAACCGTATCTCTTTTTGCCAAACCTCAGCAGGGTCAGGAATTTCCATCATAATACCAATGGAAAACATCTCGGCAGTTTTATATAACGCCTGATGGACTTTCACGTTGTCCATCTGGTCCTGAATAATTTCAACAACAGTTGGCGAAAGGATTCCAGAATAAATGCGTTCCTTATGCTCGGTTTCCCAAAGAGTTTCACCAGTCCTCAAATCGATCATCTCAATTTTTGCCTTAATAGAAGTCTCCGCGTGTATTCCGCCTGTAAAATTGTTCGTCTCTAACACCTGGCCTTTGATCACCGCATCCACAGCCAGAATATCTCTCAATTTTTCAGGGCTGAATCCCAGCACTTCTTTATACTTTTTCATTCCAGCCGCTTGTAGCTTGTAATCAATAGTTTCCAGAGGAACATCTACATAACCTAGGTAACTGAAATAGTTAAAGAAACATTCGCGGAATAATCTATGAACAGGAACTCCCTCTGGTGTAGGTTCAGCAAGGGTAAAAGGTAATATGGCTACTGTATTAGGGTGTATGTTGGGGTGATCCAGGTTTTTACGAACCTTCAAATCAACCGTTCCACACCCCCCAAAAACTATTCCAAATAAAACAATAAAAATGGTGAGTTTTTTTAGCAATGAATTTTGTTTCCCGGCGAGCCCAGATTTCATATAAGTTATTGAAAAAATTTACATTTCTTGGATTTTTTACATATTTCAACTATATGAAATCATTCAAAATTTGTCAATATTTTAAATAATTTATTTAAATTACTTGCATGGGAGACAAAAACAAATTTCACTGCAGATGAATACCAGATAACCATGAAGTGGAGCCATTTAGAAAACCCTGAACAAATATCTTCTAAATTGTTGCTTATCGATTGGAAATTAATCCCAGAATGAGAAACGGGACAGATCATAGGAAGGGAAATAAATATAATAAGCATTTAGGTTTAGTTTTCTTTTTAAAATGAATGAGTCTAAGGACTTTTGTTAATTTTTTAGCCCTTCTGAATAACAAAACTATCCTCTATTCACACCGCTTGATTGCCAAGGGTATATTTGATAAAGTTGCCAACAGTCGAGATTAGATCTAACTTTGAGGTTTTTGATGACAAGAAAAATTTTACAAATAGGTACTATTCTTTTCTTTTTTCTTTTAAGTCTTGCGGGAGATGTATTTGCAAATTCACCAATAACCTCGGAATTAAAACAAACCATTGATGAGGTTATTCAGATAGTCTCTGACCCAGACCTAAAGAAGACCCCAAAATTACGGAGAGAAAAACTTCGTAAAACCATAGGTTTTCGCTTCAATTACAATCAGATGGTCAGACGCTCTCTGGCAAGAAACTATAAGAATCGAACAAATAAGGAGCGCGAAGAATTCACAGGATTGTTCAAAAAACTTCTTGAAAATTCTTATGCCAGTAAAATTGAAAACTACCAGGATGAAACGATAAATTATGTAGACGAAAAAGTTAAAGGTAAATATGCCTTGGTTAAAACCGAAATCGTTCGTAAAAATGGAACTATAGATGTCGATTACAAGCTGATCAACGAAAATGGAAAATGGACTGTTTATGATTTTGTAATCGAAGAAGTAAGTTTGATACGGAATTATCGTTCGCAATTTAGCAAAATCATTAAAACCGAATCATACGGTGCTTTGGTTGCTAAATTGACCAAGAAAATTAAAGACCTTGAATCCAATCAGGATAAAGATTCTGAAAACCTTTAAAAGGTTTAGGCCACCCCCCCTTGATAAAAAGCTCCGCACCCACTCGCATTGACCTCGCCGGAGGCACACTTGATATCTGGCCACTTAATCTATTTTTTGGCAATGCCCCAACCCTTAATGCGGCTATAGACCTGTATGCTACTGTCGAACTAATTCCTAGAAAAGATAAACGAATTGTCCTTCGTTCTCATGATTTGAAATTAGAAGACTCCTTTTCTTCATTAAATGTCTTACCAGAAAAACACCCCTTGGAGCTATTGACCCGAACCGTAAAATTTTATGCTCCAAAATCAGGCCTGGAAATTTCTACAAACTGTCAGGCCCCGCAAGGTTCTGGGATAGGAGGTTCCTCGGCTTTGAGTATTGCGTTACATGGAGCGCTGAACAAATTTATCGGCACAAGATACAACAAACAAGAAATGATTGAAATTGCCAGAAATATAGAAACTCAGGTAATAGGCGTTCCTGCAGGGTGTCAGGACTATTTTCCTGCCATGTTTGGAGGCGTCAGGTCAGTCAACCCGGGCTTCATTAGGATTGATACGGAAACCCTACCCGTAAAACCAAAAGAACTCAGCCAGCACGTAGTCCTATGCTATACGGGAAAACCAAGAAACTCCGGCATCAATAACTGGGAGGTCACAAAAAAAGCCCTAGATGGGGATAGTAAAGTGATTCGACATTTAAGCACCATTCGCGATTGCTCAGTGGAAATGCATCGACTTTTAAAAAATGGCCGTATTTCCGGCATCGCTTCGATTTTCAACAAAGAATGGAAAGCCCGCAAACAACTTGCACCCAATATATCCACACCACAAATGGAAAAACTGATTCAATCTGCGCTGAAAAAAGGAGCGCTTGCAGCAAAGGTGTGCGGTGCAGGAGGAGGTGGATGCGTAGCCTTCATCATCCCTCCCAAGAAAAAACAATCCATCATAGACGAATTAAACTTTCAAGGTGGCAAGGTGTTGCCCTTCCAGTTCATCTCCCGTGGGCACCGGAACAAGTTCCAGTAAATAATTTTGGCTAATTTTCTCCTGAAGCGAGGGGCCGAAAGACGATAATTAGAAGAGGAAGCAAAGCAAGAGCTCCCAACAAAGCAATAACCATTGCGGCCCCTGTCAATAATCCAAAATAAATAGTTGGCATGAACTCGGAAAGAGCAAGAATGGAAAAACCTAGAGTGATGGTCACCGAGGTATAGTACATTGCTTTGCCGATGCTCCCATGGCAACGGTCCATTGTCTCCAAATAATTCTGGTCCACTTTAAATTCTTTTTGAAATCGGTGGATATAATGGATAGTATTGTCCACCGCAATACCTACTGTGATAGCTGCGATTGTGATTGTCATCATATCGAGGGGAATACCTAGCCAACCCATAAGGCTCAACACAGTTCCTGCCGCCAAAAGATTAGGAATGATCCCTATCAATGCAAGAGAAAAACTTCTAAATAAAATCACAAACATAACCATAATGGCAAAAACCACCACACCAATGGTAAGAATTTGTGATCGGTAAAGACTCTGTAGCATATTATTATAAAGCACAACCATACCAGTGAACTGGATAGTTTCTGGGTCAAACTTAAGTTCTTCTACCAAATGTTTCCTAATTTTTTCGATGAGATCCGAACGGCGTAAATTAGGATCTGACTCGATTAACCTCATATTGATGTGAATCTGATTAGCATCTTTAGATAAATAGGGATTTACTAGGGAGTCTTTTACATTTTCTGGCATTAATTTTCGAATAAGAGCCAAATCATAGTCATCAGGTTTTCTGCCTTTATCAAGTTGAGTGAAAACTTTAACCAATGTTGAAATGGATTGCACCTTTCCAACTTCTGGCAAACTTTCCAGGTAATCGTGAATTTTTTCAACACGATCTAACATATTAGAGTTGAACCAAAAATTTATTTCAGCTGAATCTCCTTCATCTGCGAAGGGATCATCAAAGTCTTCTTCTTTGTTCTGTTCGACTTCTTTAAGGTATTCAAAGTATTTTTGATCAGGATTCATCACAATATTCAAAGGCGTAGTGCCGCCCAGTTGTCGATCTATGACTTGCATGCCTTTGTAAATTTCGGTATTGCTCTTAAAGTGATCGATAAAACGGTTCTCTACTTCAAGCTTGCTAATACCAATCACGCTAACTAAGGCCAGCAAAAAGGATCCGCAAAGAATAATTTTTTGATGGCGCTTGATAAATGCCGCAACAGCCAAGGTAAAAACCCGGGTTCTGTCTTTTTTTGCACTTGATATCTCAGGACTTAAGAGCACAAGAGCAGCCGGAAAAAATATAAAATTTAGAACAAAGGCCAGAGAAATTCCGATAGTCATGGTCCAACCGAAATCAATTACGGGGCGAATGCCACTGACTAAAAGGGAGCAAAAAGCAACAATAGTGGTAATGGAGGTATAAAAACAAGGTAGAGCCATAAAACCTACCGTTTGCCTTACAAGTTGTTTCTGATCTTGTCCAGGTTTGCTCTGGTTTAAATCCTGATATCTAACGATCAGATGTATGATCAGAGAAATGGTAATAATAAGGAGAATGGAAATAAAATTGGAGGAAATAACTGTCACCCGCCAATCCATTAAACCAAGAAACCCTACCACAACTAGGGTTGTGATTAGACAACAACCCACTGGCAATACCACCCAGCGTAGTTTTTTAAAAAAAAGACTAAGCATTAGAATGATAAAAACAATTACACCCAGACCAAAAGTTTTCAGATCGTGCTTAATGAATCCAATCATATCTGTGGTGATCATGGGCACACCACCCAAAAACATTTCTGCGTTACCACGGTGCCGATCCATAATATAGCGAACGGCTTGAATGATCTTATCTTCCTTATCTAAAACACCGGCGTGGTAATTCCGGAACTCTTCTTGCGCTTTGTTGAACAGCACTTCATCATTCGAAGTAAAACTTTTAGTTTTAATTTTTGCCCTGAGTTCGTTTCTTTTATAAAGAAGATCGAAATATTTTTGATCGCGTTTAAAATTGACGCGGATGATCGTGGTTTTCCCATCTAAACTCATCAATAGATTCTTATAAATCGGGCTTTCACGAAACTCTTTCCGGGCTAATTCTCGGTCCACTCCCAGAGTTTCAAGAGTACGTATGTCAGTAGCTAACTTTCCGATCTCTACTCTGGGACTATTCAGCAATGGAACATTTAATATATTGTCTATGGAATGAATCCGTTCAAGTTTTAACAGTTCACTGCTTAGAGCCTTTATGTCTGCGAGCACTTCATCGGACATCATGTCTTTAAACGGTGAATAAGTGATTACTAAAAAATCATCAGATCCATAAACTTTGCTGATTTTTCGGTAATATTCCAGAGCTTTGTCATTTTCCAGAACCAGAGATTCTGCGGATGCATCCAACTTGAATTTTGGGATATGATAGGAAAATCCAGCCACCACCAAAACAACAAAAATCAAGGCCCATAAAGGTTTTTCAACGACCCATTTGAAGTATCCATCTATCAATAATTTCTTCAAGGAAGTCCCTATTTAAGTTTGAATGGAGAATTGTTAATTATTTCTGATCCAACGACTTCGGGCTATTATTGAGTCCAGCGTCTGGCTGGTGGGCGGAGATATTCTATACTTAACTTGAGATTGTGCCAATAGATAAAATAAACGTTTCTTGCGCTTTAGCTTCATTAAAAGGCATACTACTGAAAGCTCATTGCAAAAATTTTTTAAGATAATAGAACTGTGAATTCAACTTTAAAATCCACACTCAAATATTTCACTATTTTAGCTCTGGTTCTAGCCATGGGAATGTCTGTCTGGCTTTTACCCGAGCCCATTAAAAAAGAAAAAGAACAGCCCATCACCCCGCCTATCGACGCAAAAGATGAAGCAGGAAGATATATACAACAAGCGTCGGAAAATTTTTTCTACCATGAATTCGACAAGGCTATTGGCAACTACAAAAAAGCAATAACAGTTTATGAAAAACATGGCAAATTTAAAAAGGCAGCACAGGTTTTTGAATCCATCGGTGATCTTTATAAATTCCGCAGAAACCTAAAAGAATCAGAAAAACATTACAAGCTGGCAATGAAAAATCATAGAAAAAATCAAGACTCTTTGGGGGAAGCACGAGCCATGAATCTGGCGGGAGACTTATATATGGAAAGAGAAAATTTCCCGCCCGCCAGGGATTGGTACAAAAAGGGTTTGGATTTGGTAAGAAATCATCCGCCTCACCTTATAAAAGCTTTACTTTTGGAAAATATGGGACATTATTTTTGGAAAACAAAAAACGTTCCTGAAGCAATATTACAATTCACCCAGGCACGAGATATCTTTTCCGCACTTAAAAACCAAATGGGATATGATCATATGAGCGCAGTGCTCAATAAATTGCGGACCGGTAAATCTCATGACCACATCATTCCTGACGAGGGCCTCAGCTACCACAATTCACCTCCTCCTCAAAGATCAAACTAACAAGAATTTAGTGATTGATTAGGAATAATTCCTATTATTCCATATAATGGCAAACAAGACTAAAATGAAACAGTAGAGCACAAAGAGCACTGATAGAACACACGGACTCTTATTACAAAGTTGGCCCCAGATCGAGTGATATATAATCTTCTGCTAAGGCTTAAAACATGAATATCATCTTAAATAGTTATTGTAATTTAAAATGCAATTACTGCTTTGCCGATGAATACATGGAAGAAAACGTAAAAACTCCTGATAAGTCAATGGATTATGATTTTTTTCAGACCGAGCTTTTACCAAGAGTAAAAAATGCTTCTCTTATAAACTTTATGGGAGGAGAACCCACCCTACATCCACGCTTCAATGATATGCTTTCCAAAACGTTGGACAATATGCAGCCCTTCTCTTTTCTTGGGGTGTTTACCAATGGATTGATGTCGGACAAAGTTCTCGATCTGCTTTTAAATTTAGTTGGTCGTGGCGGTAGCATCGAACGACAAATACAGTTTTCTGTCCTGCTCAATTGGCAGACCATGGAAAACACATCAGAAAAAAATCATGCTCGTTGTCGCGAAGTTGCCGAAGCTATTTTAAGTAAAAATGGATACGGACTGATGTTCAGTCTCAATCTGTACTCCATCCAGCAAGATCTTGCTACACAATGCTGGGAAATAGATGAAATTTATCAGAACTTGGGGTTACCACCAGGTCAAAACTATAAAATTCGTGTCAGCCCGGCTTTCCCCATAGTGGGAGAGGAAGGGCATATAACCTTGCCCATAAAAGACTATCCTAAAATGGGCCGTATGATGATAGACCTACTTAAAGATTTTCCGCAAATGTGTTTTCGCTTTGATTGTTCTTTTCCGCCCTGCCTAATGGACGATGTTAAAGAGGATGAATATCACCTAGTAGAGCGGTTTATTTACCATGGAAGCCAATCTGTCCCAAATATTACCGAGTGGAAAGATAAAGATGTGTACTTCGGGTGTGCCGATGACAGCCCGATGGACATCGACCCAAAGGGTGATTGTTTCAACTGTTTCCCCTTCCACGACAAAAAACTAGGAAATATTCAGGACTTCAAACAAGTCAACGAATTAGCTATAAAAAAAATGCATACCGAATTTTTGGGTCACGCTTTTAAAGCCCAGCCCAACGAACCTTGTAAAAGCTGTCCGCATTATATGGTCACTTGTTCCAGTGGTTGCTTCGCCTATAATTTTAGATAATAACAAAACAATCCCTAAATAATTTTAACTTATCTTTTAAAGTTTTTCTGGCCATTTCCGAGCAAGACCAATAGCAGTGATTATTTTTCTTTGATTATTTTTTGTTTCCTACTTGGCGTAGGACTATGTCGAGATTTGCTCTCGCTTGAGTTAGTTCCGGTTTAAGTTTTAACGCGACTCGGTAATTTTTAATAGCCTCATCCCATTTTTTGTTGTTATACAGAGAGTTAGCAAGTATAAAATATCCTTCCGC
>CAZMBO010000029.1:0-18281 GCA_964564655.1 uncultured Nitrospina sp.
CCCATTTCAAAGCGAGTTTTTTCTTCTTCAATTAGGGGTAAATGAGAGACTTCCCTAAAGGTCTCCATATTTACGGTATTAGAAATTTGATCTTTTATCTTCGAGGAAGGGAGAATGAAACCATTCGCTTTTGGAAAGTTCTTGATTATAGGACTGGGTTCTAATAAAGCATCTCCATCTTGTGATGGATAACTTAGGACAACATCGGGAGAATTGTGAAAAATATTATCCAAAAACTGTTCGCTATTCTCAAGCTCCCATTTAGCATTTGAGTGCGGCAGTTGATGTTTTTTCCTGTATTCCAATGGTATCAGGGCGTTTGGTTCCGGGGAAGGAGGAAGAGATTCGAAATGACAACCGACAATCCATGTATGGTCAAACTTCATTTCTCTTGATTCACTTAATTTTATGACCTGAATAAGATGATCCTTGGATTTTTCGGGGAAAAAACATTTTTCAGAGATACTGATTAAATACTCTACGGCTTCTATTCTTTGTATTCGGCCAAATATAGAGTTTAGAGAAGTGAGTTGATCCAAACATTTTTTCCAGGACTCAAATATTTGATTTTCTTTTTCGGTGAGTTTTTTTTCTTCTCCTGGCCAATTCATGTTTTTCAAGGTTTCGGTTATAGACTCGGCCCATTCGCTTGGTAAAAAACTATTTTTTGTCGATATCCAATTTTTCCAGGCGGTTATAAAATTAAATATGTGAGGTGATTTTTCTTTATAAAGAGACAAGGGAAACGTATTAATGTTGATCGAATATTTTCTTTGCTTTCGCATTTTAGTCTCAATCTCAAGAGACTTTATTTTTTCCAAATGAAAAACCGGACTTTTAATTATTGAATAGAATTTTCCCGCTGGAATTTCGGGGGTAGGGGTTCTTAGAATCTGAAGAATTAGGTTTATGGGTGTAAGTTCGCTAAGGGGTGAACCCAGGGATATATTAAAAGGGAGCTCCATTTTTTTTTCAGGATGAATGGATTCAGGACATAGCTCCGCAGCTAATTCTCTTTGCAGAAGGGAGCGGTAGCTTTTGAGGTCTGGAACAATAATTCCAAAAGTTTTTTCTGGTTGGTAATTTTTTCGTATCCATCTTGCACAGGTTGTAATCTCTTTAGTTTTATCCTCATAATTCTGAACAGAGATATTTGTGTTTTCATAAATAGTTTTAACTTTAGTGTTTGTTGCATCTGCTAAATTGAGATGCGTTTTTACATTTTTTCTCTCTAGAGAATCCAATAGGTGCTGGAACTGAGGTGTTTTGTTTTTAAAGCCCTTAAAAATAATAGTTGAAGGTAAATTTATTTTGTTTTCATCAATAGATTTGCTTACCCAGTCCATTAGGCTGGATTCATCGATGGCGTCCCACTGCAGTAATTGCTTGTCGAAATCTTCAACCCATTTAAAGAACGAAAAGGTTTCTACTGTTTCATGAAAGACCTTTTTTTCAAGGGGTATTCTATATTCTTTTATTAGAGTATAGGCTTTAACTGCTTGGTCTGCCGCCGCTTCCTTATGAAGCAAACTTAACTCTTTTATATAAAGATCATCCCGGATAATTTTTTTCCATAAGTTTTCAGACTGAATTTTGCTGAGCAGGAATTTTTCGGGCCATGTTTCTAGCCAGACTTGTTTTAGCCAACCCGAAAGGGAGAGAATATTGGGTGTTTCCCAGACTTTTTTTTGTTTTTGCTGTCTATTATGATCTAGTAGGAGCCAGCTAGCCAGCCGACTGTGGGCGGTTAGAACCAGAGAATTGTTCGTCGGAACCATAATTCGGTACTTAGCTTGGTAATTCGATGTGGCCGCTTAAAGAATAATCAAACCGATCCTATAGACTTATGTAGGAAGGGTTTAGGTCAGGGGGTGTCTTGAACCCAAACTTCTCCTGAGGATGTGGTTTCCCGTTTCCATATGGGGGTTGTGCGTTTTAGTTCAGCTATAGCCCATTCGCATGCTACAAATGTTTCTTTTCTGTGTTCACCTACGGCAATAATCAACACAATATTTTCTCCAATTTCAATGGGCCCAATCCGGTGAATTATACTCATGTCAATAATGCCATAATCTTTGATGGCTTTTACCCGGATTTCCTCCAACTTTTTCTCGGCCATTTTTGGATAGTGCTCAAAGTTTAATTGGGTAATATTCTCACCTTTTGATAATTCTCTTCCAGTACCAAGAAAAGTAGTGATGCCGCCAATATTGCGCGACACTTTTTTCATAACCTCGATTTCATCGGTCACTGAAAAATCTTCTAATTGGATTCGTATTTTAGAATCTGTAGTTGTGCTCATAATTTACCTTACTTTGTTTTAAGAACCGCCTGAAAAAGGAGGAAGAAACGCCACTTCATCACCATCGTGAATGATAGTATCTGAATCAGCCATTTCCTCGTTGACCGAGATCATTACTTTGTTTTCTCGGATAAATTCTCCCATTTTAGGAGATGTTTTTGAAATAATTTCACTCAGTTGATCCATGGAGATAGAGTTTGATACTTCAATAATTTTTTCCTCCATTTTCGCAATTGCCTTTAGACTGGCAAAAAACTTTATAGTGATCATTGGCCTACACCTTCTTTTTCAAAAGTGCCGGATTTCCCACCAGATTTATGAATCAAACCAATTTTATCAAAGTACATTCCACGATCAACAGCTTTACACATGTCATAAATGGTTAATGCAGCGGTAGAGACGGCGGTTAAAGCTTCCATTTCTACTCCTGTTTGCCCAGTTACTTTAACGGTTCCGGTTATTGTGATTGAACAGAGCCCTGTTTTTGGATCAGGTTCTTGATGTTTTTCAAAACTTATATCAATTCCGGTTAATAACAATGGGTGACACATAGGTATGATTTCATGCGATTTTTTTGCACCCAAGATTCCTGCAACCTGGGCGACAGCAAGAACATCTCCTTTTTTTATCTGCCCTTCATTGATAAGCCGAAGAGTTTCAGGTTCTAAATATATTTTTCCGGTTGCGACCGCTTTTCGGGAAGTAATGCCTTTTTCAGACACATCAACCATGCGAGCACGGCCTTCCTCATTAAAGTGGGTCAAAGGATTATTCATTATGGTTTAATTGTACCTCAATCAAAGAGATATGGGCAACTGTTATGGGATAATTCAAATAAAACCATCATTTGACGGGAGGTTCATACAGTCCAAATATATTGCCTTCTGGGTCTTTAAATCGGGCTAGTTTCCCGTATGAATGAATTTCCATAGAACCTAGAGATTTAGCCCCTATATCTTTTAAACGCTCAATGTTATCAACAATAGGTTGAGCCATAAAATACAATGTAGCGCCTGTATGTTCCATCTTTAAGCTTTTTACCTTTTGCAATGCAAACCGCTGTCCTTCAAGTTTGAATTCGGCCCAGTCTTTTCTGTGAAACAAAGGTTTAATCCCTAAGACCTTTTGGTAGAATTCTACAGCCCTATCCAAATCAAATACTGGATAGGTTATAAAAGCTATAATCATAATAATTCTTTTCGGATTTGTTAGTGACTATTGAGAATATCAGTCTGGTTATTTTATCCAGCATATTACATTCTTTATGGAATATTTTGACTCAGACAAGCAAAAATTCCCAGTTCTTTTCTGGCCTTAAAGGGGTATGGCTGATCTTGATGGGTGTAGTAGCCCTAAATTGGATAGGGTTTTCTATTTGGAGCCGAGAATTGCTCTTTTGGGGGGTACTTTCGGGAGTAATTCATGGCGTCTATATCCTGTGTTTGTCGCGGGCTTATAACACTCAGGATATTTCCTATGTCTATCCAATTGCAAGATCGGCACCTGTTTTTGTCCCTGTTTTTGCTTGGTTGTTGTTGGGGGAAAAACTGATCCCACAAACTATCATTGCTATTTTAACTATTATATCTGCCATTTATATTTTGCATTTTGATGGGCATCTGATCCGAGGATTCAAAAATCTTTGGCAAGCCATCCAGCACAATGACCTTCGCTGGGCTTTTTATACTTTGATCATGGTAGTCAGCTATAGCCTGGTTGATAAAAAGGGTATGGATTTATTTCTGCTTCAACTTCCTAATCAGCCTTTTCAAAATGGGATTGCTTTCTTTTTTATGGAAGCGAGCATTGGTTTTACACTCTGCAACCTCTATCTATTTTCAAATCACAGTACAACTGAAATCCTCGACCTTTGGAAAAATGATTGGTTGAAAGGTTTAGTGGGAGCATTTGCTACTTTAGGTTCGTATGGTCTGATTTGTGTGGTTTTGCAGTTTGAATCAGTAAGTGCAGTAGTCGCATTAAGACAAGTTAGCGTTTTAATGGTTGTTTATTGGGGTTGTTGGAAACTGAGAGAGCCATTTGGCCGCGAACGTCTTCTTGCTGGAGGATTAATAATTTTCGGAGTGTTTCTTATTGGGAGATAGGACATAATTATTAAAAACTTGAAGTTTGATTAGAAGAATAAAAACTATTTTTTCTCACCTTTAGTAAAAATATCTCCATAATTATTAGCAAATTAGATTAAAAAAAATTAACTAAATTTTAAAGATATCTCCCTTTATAATTGAGGAGTATTTTTTAAATTTGCTGCAATAGAAAATCTAATTCCCCGATACTGGAGGTTGATGTGGTCTGTAAATTAAAAATGTTTAAAGCAATTTTGGTTTTTATCATTTTCCTGATTCTGTTTGTTTCCATAGCTGAAGCGGTTAAAGGGGATAAGAGAATAATAAAGACCCTGACTCTTGAAAACGGCTTGGATGTTTTTCTAGTTTCGGATCCTGATGTACACCGAAGCGCCGCAGCTTTGGCTGTGGGAGTTGGTCATTTACATGATCCATTAGAAAAACAGGGCCTTGCTCATTATCTTGAACATATGTTGTTTCTTGGTACTAAAAAATACCCTGAAGTAGGTTCCTACAAAAAATACCTCGATGAGCATTCTGGGGCTAGTAACGCCTATACCAGTGGAAATATAACCAATTATTTTTTTCAGGTGTCACATGACGGTTTTGATGAAGCTCTTGACCGGTTCAGCGATTTTTTTAAGGCGCCTCTTTTTGATAAAAAATATGCTGCCAGGGAAGTAAAAGCAGTTAACAATGAACATGAGAAAAACAAACTAAATGATGGATGGCGTGGAAACTTTGTCGCAAACCTGATGTCCGAACCAGGCCACCCTCTGAAGCAATTTGGGACGGGTGATAAAACCACACTTTCGGGTGATAATCGCCCAGACTTATTAAAATTCTATGGAAAATATTATGCAGCATCGAATATGAAACTGGCGCTGATTTCTAGTGCCCCACTGGAAGTCCTTTCTGCAAAAGCTAATAAATATTTTTCTGGTATAGAAAATCGCCCTGTAAAGGTTCCAGAGATGCCAGCAGCCTTTAGAAAGTCACTGAAAAATGAATACAGACTTTTAAAAATCAAAACCATTAAAGATATTCGCTCACTTGAAATCGATTTTCCTACGATTCGGTTGTTAGATCATAAAGGTAGTAAACCTGCTTCGATAGTAGGTTCTGTTCTAGGTTATGAAGGAAAGGGTTCTCTGCTTTCTAAGTTAAAAGAGGAGGGGTTGGTTTTAGGTTTGAGCGCTGGGGGAGGGTCTAGCCATCCGAATATTAATTCGTTTGGTATAAGCATTTCTTTGACAGAAAAGGGATTGAAAGAATACGAACGAATTTTGGAAATGGTGTTTTCATATATTGAAATGGTTAGAAAACATGGAATAGAAAAATATACTTTTGAGCAAGCCCAGGCAATGGCGCAGATAGATTTTGACTGGAAGAATCCAAATGAAGGTATGGGTTTTATATCCAGCAAGGCATCTTTGATGCACGATTATGACTTGGATGAAATAGAAAGATTGCCATTTTTATTAACAGAATATGAGCCTGAAGCATATAAAGCCGTTCTCGAAACACTTGTGCCAGAAAACTCTATGGTGGTTCTAAGTCACAATTCTGTAAAGCCTGACAAAAAAGCACCTTATTATGATGCAGAATATTCTTTGCAAAAAATTAAAGGTAATGCCTTTGAGAAACTTAAGTATCCTGCAGCATTAAAAGGAGCTTTCTATCCCCAAAAAAATAATTTCATTCCTTATGATTTGAAATTGCTTGATGAAGACCCGCATCTCATTAGAGATGATTCTTTAGCAAAAGTTTGGTTTAAATACGATCATCGTTTCAAGCAGCCAAAGGTTTATTTGACTTACCAAATAGAGACTCCACATACCTATCGCAGTCCAAAAAACTTACAGTTGGCAAAACTTTATGGGGCCGCCGTTCAAGAGGGATTAAATGAACTTGTTTATCCTATTCAGATGGCTGGATTGTCCTATTCACTTTCCATTGATAAGAGAGGTGTGGTTTTAACAATTGGGGGTTATTCTGAAAGAATTTCTGATTTGTTAAAATTAGTTACCCAAAACTTGATGGAAATTAAAATTGACTTGCAAAAATTTAACAATATTAAAGAAGCGATGGTGCGCGGTTTAAATAACCGCAGGCTTGGCCAGGCCTATGCCCGGGGTGGTTATTACAATTGGTTGATGCTACTCGACGAACAGTATACCGACAAACAAAAATTGCAAGCTCTGAATCCATTGACCTTGAAAGATTTAAAAGCATACGCCAAAAAACTATATGAAAAAGTTTTTGTTACTGGAATGATTCATGGAAACTATAATGATGCAAAGGCTGTTCAAAGCACCCAAATTCTTTTGGACTCTCTAAAAAGCCAGCCCCTTTTGCAAGAAGATCGCTATAAACAGAGGGTTGAGACCATGCCTGAGGGTAAGCGATTTCGTTTTTCTCGTGAGGTTGAAGATAATAATAATTCGCTAGCCTATGCCATTCAGATTGGAGAAAAAGATCCATTTCTATTAGCAAAAGTTTCTATGCTAGCTTCTATAGTTGAAAGCGATTTTTATACACAAATGCGTACCAACCAGCAATTGGGCTATATTGTCTTTAGTTTTAAACAAAGAGTGGAGGACAATATATTTTTCCGATTCGTAATTCAGTCTTCGACGCATGGGCCTTTTGAAATGAGTAAGCGGGTAAATACGTGGTTGGCAAGTACTGAGAAATTATTTTCTAAATTAACCGAACAGGAATTTGAACGCCACCGACAAGCTTTGATTGTTGGGTTAGAAAAAGAGGGAGATAGCATTGCTGCTGTTTTAGGGGATTTGTACAGCTTAGCTATAGATGAAGATGGTGACTTTAGATATAAAAAGAAATTGATTGAAGCTGTAAAGAAAGTGAAAAAAAGAGACGTAATCTTGGAAGCTAGGAAAATATTTTTAGATCCCAATACCCCCCGATTAGAAGTTTTAATGAGAGCGAAAGGTAGCAAAGTGAAAATTCCTGCTGGTGTCATTGATGATGTTAAAAGATTTAAGGAACAAATTGCCGTGCAAGAAAGAAATGGTTGATTTTCTATTTTCCCCATTTGTTAAACAAGAAATTAAAGGTGTGTGATGGCAGGTAAAAAAGAACGTGGGCTTTGGGAGCTTTATTCAAAGGATCCTGAAAAGGCCGATGCTGACATCTGGGGAAGGAAATCAAACTCTTTGTCAAGGAGAGGATTTTTAAAGAAAACAGGTTTGGCTTCCATGTCTTTGGCTATTTGTTCGCAAATCCCTTTCTTTCGTTATATGCCTGATAGATTCATCCCCTTGGCTCTGGCAGAAACAAAAAACAAAATAATTATTGAAGGAAAAGAGGGGTTGATTGTTTTAAATGATCGCCCCATAAATGTTGAACCCTATGCCCATTTATTGGATGACGAATTTACTCCTAAGGAAAAACATTTTGTCAGAAATAATGGCCTTCCTCCAAATGGAAGGATTGAAGCCAATAAATGGAAGTTGACTGTTGAGGGAGAAGTGCATAAACCATTGCAGTTAAGTTTGGAAGACCTGAAAAACAGATTCAAGCACCATATATATGCATTGCAGTTAGAGTGTGGTGGTAATGGAAGGGCAGGATATAATCCCCCGGCAAAAGGTAATCAATGGAAGTTTGGGGCGATCGGCTGTTCGAAATATAAAGGGGTCCGACTGAGTGATGTGCTTAAAGCCGCAGAACTTAAGAGTTCGGCTATTTATACCGGCTACTACGGTGCTGATCTTCATATCTCTGGGGATCCTGAGAAAACATCTATTTCACGCGGGACACCTATTCCTAAAGCTTTAGATGATCATACCCTGATTGTCTGGGAAATGAACGGCGAACCCCTTCCCGTATTACACGGTTTTCCATTAAGAATAATAAGCCCTGGTTGGCCTGCCTCTGCTTCGCCAAAATGGTTGAAAAAAATTTTGATTCGAGATCGAATTCACGATGGTATGAAAATGGATCGCTATCGTATCCCCAAATATCCGGTGAAGCCTGGCGCATCTGTTCCCTTGGAAGATATGGCCATAATTGAATCAATGCCTGTAAAATCTTTAATCACTAATCCGCAAACAGGGATTCAGATTAAACGGAAGAACAAACTTAAAATTAGAGGGCATGCGTGGGCGGGAGATCGGTCTGTTCGAGAGCTTCATGTTTCTATGGATTTTGGACGAACCTGGGAAAAAGCATACCTTAGAAAGCCTATAAATCCTTATGCTTGGCAAAATTGGAGCGCAACTCTTCAATTTCCTGCCCAAGGATATTATGAGGTTTGGGCAAGGGCTACAGATAGTAAGGGGGTTATGCAACCTATGGTTGTTCCGGGATGGAACCCTTCAGGCTATTTAAATAATGCAATGCATCGGATTGCGGTCAACGTTAGTTAATAAAAGTAGAAAATATGTTTGATTTAAACAGGCCTGGAAGAGGAAAATATTTTTTCGCTCTAACCCTATTAGCGTCGGCATTCCTTTTAAGTTCAAATCTCGTAGCAAAAGAAAAAAACAACTATCAGGGTCTATCTCCAGTTTCTGGGGTCGAACTTGTGGTGAAAAATTGTACCGTTTGCCATTCTGCAGACATCATTCTTGCAAACCATATGAGTCGTAAAGCGTGGGATAAAACTATAACATGGATGCAAAAAGAGCAGGGATTGTGGGAGCTAAACAGAGAGGTTCGGAAAATAATATTAGACTATCTTTCCAAAACACAGGGGATCAATATTAATAAGGCTGCAAGGGAATCAAACAGGAAAAATAGCAATCAAATGTATGAGTTTGATTACAGACCTAATCCTTTATGAGTAGAAAAAGACTTTCCTCATCTATTACTTGGCGGGAGATGACTATTAATTAGGATCGTTCGCGTTAGTTGCAAGCGCTGATCTCTGCAGCTAAATCCGGGAAAATTGGTGTTTGTTGCACCGTTTTTATCACATCGGAGCGGGTGTTCCTTACCGCGAGTTTGTCAAAAAGAAAATCGGTTTTGCTTTCCAGCTCTTTCCCAATTCCTTCGCGGATTTCTTTAGATAAACACCAGAATTCAGACTTGAATTCACCAAATCCCTTTTTTCGGGTTTTATAAATAAACTGTTCATCCGTTTCACCGTCTTTTTTCTCTGCTGCAAACTTTTTTCTAAGGTGAGTATAAATTTTTTCTTTAAAATCATTCGGGAATAAGCTGCTACCGTAGGTCATATTTTGAAAATCTGTAGCGAGATGAATTTCTGCAGTTTCGAGTTCCGGAAACTTATGAAATAGATCTGAGGGTAGAGTAGAAGCACCATGTTGCACGGCACCAGCCAGTCCGTAGCTTTCGCGTGAAATCCGCGATAAATTTTCAAGCGTATCAAAATCAAGATTAACTTGGGCTACAGTGCCATCGGGCAGTGGAATGCCGCCGTGCGACGTCCCTGTTTGAATGGAAATTTTGCTGATTCCTGTTGCGCCAGACTTTTCTTTTTCTAGTAGTTCATTAAAATTATCCAGATAGGCGCGGAGTTCTTGTTCGTTGCTGTTTTCTTTTCCTACTTCGCCAATTTCACCGCCGACTGAAATCGTAATCCCGGCTGGTTCCAATTCACGGACATATTTGGTGAGTTCAACTCCTACCTCGAAATTAGCCCGTTGTTGCTCCACCACAGTGGATTTGCTCAGGTCAACCAGGGTGGATGTGTCAATATCAATATTATAAAATCCACCGGCAATGCCGTCCTCGATAAGTGTTTTGAGTCCTGCTATTTCCTTATCTTTATCTTTTGCATAGTTTTTAGCATTGACCTGAAAGTGGTCACCTTGAATGAAAACTGGACCCTTGTAACCTTCCTTTATTGCTGCACCAAGAATAATGGCAGAGAGTTCTTGGGGTTTTTGGAGGGTGTAGCCCATTTCTGATTTAGCAAGTTCAAAAATAAAAGCTCCGGCCTGAGTTTTAATTGCGGTGCGAAAAATGGCGCGGCAAAGCTCGTAAGGTAAACCACGAATATTTAAAGCTGGAACGGTAAAACCTTTGATTTCTCCTCGACCACGGGCTTCGTACAAACCCTGAATGGAAGAGGTTACAATTCCTAACTCTAGGGCAACTGATTTCAGTATGTAACGACTTAAACCTTTTACTTCCGGGGAAGAATTGATCGCAGCATTAAGAACTAATTGGTCAAGAACATCTGTCCGCAGTTTATCTGCATCATTAATGATTAAATCATCGTTATCCCAATTTACAATACCTTTGAGGCTTTGATTGATTTCCTGTTGGTTATTGAATAGCATTAGTTCTCCTTCAAACCGTCAAATGCGTATGCTCTCAATGTAATTCGTAGAGCGTCTTTAGTTCTATCCGTTTTTCGTGGTTACAATTTTTACTTCGCAAAAAGAAATTCGTACATGCGATTACCGTGCGGGCATTGTATCTAAAAAATACATTTCAGGCAAAGGCAAGTTTGACAAGATTAGCTTAATAAAATTTCCTTTTAATTCAATGCTTTATATAGGAATTCTTAAAAATTAGTTTAAATTTTAAGGTTTTTTAGTGGTTGGTTTCTGCTCCTTTGTAATTGCTTTGATTTTTAATAATCAGCAATACTAATAGGTTGTTTTTAGCCTGTTTAAAACTTCCGAAAAGCCTATTATTACAATATTATCTTGCATCGTTTCTTATTGACAGGTTGAGAAAATTTGCTAAAATCTCTGCGTTAGTAAATGGATCTTAAATATATTTTCTATAATTTTGAATTATTAAATTCTTGGTTACTTTTTAGTTAAAAACCCCCATTTTTTAAAAATTTTGTTTCCCAATCTACGGGAAGGAGCCCCATGTTTAAAAATATTTATATACCTGTAGATAACTCTGATTACTCCAATGCGTGTGTCGATGTGGCAATGGAGTTAGCTCAGGATTCAGACGCTATTATTACTGCCAGCCATGTTTATGCTGCGAAAATGCACGATGTTCGCTTCAGGCAAATGGAAAGTGGACTTCCTGAGGAATATCAGGATGAAGAAGAACTTGAAAAGCAAAGAAACATCCATGACCAATTGATCACAAAAGGCATGGAGGTGATAAGTGATTCCTATCTGGATGTTCCCAAAGCTAAATGTGAGGAAAAGGATATACCGTTTGTTGGAAAATCTTTAGAGGGCCGTAATTGGACGGAACTTGTAAGAGACATTAAAGAGTCCCCCTATGATTTGGTCGTAATGGGTGCATTAGGACTGGGCGCTATTAAAGATAGCTTGATTGGCACCGTTGCAGAACGTGTTATTAGGCGAACAGAAAAAGATATGCTTATTGTGAAGCATTGCCCAGAAATACATGATGAAGTGGCATCCAGTGGAAAGATAGTGGTTGCAGTTGATGGCAGTGGTCATTCTTTTGGTGGTTTGATGACAGGGATTGAAATGGCCAAGAAATTAAATCGGCCACTAGAAATAATTTCCACATTTGATCCCTACTTTCATTACGCAATGTTCAACAGTCTGACCGGTGTACTGTCCCGAGAGGCTTCTAAAGTATTCAAGTTTGAGCAACAGGAAAAACTCCATGAGGATATAATTGATAAAGGGCTGGCAAAAATTTATCAGGCTCATCTTGAGATATCCCGGAAAGTTTGTGAAGAAGAGGAAATGGAATGCACCGTTCGGCTTCTGGACGGAAAGGTATTTGAGAAAGTTCTTCAATATGCGAGGGAAGAGAATCCCTATCTCCTCATTCTAGGACGTATTGGTGTTCATAGTGCGCCTGATATGGATATCGGAGGCAATGCTGAGAACCTACTACGGTTGGTTCCATGTAATGTTCTTCTTTCAAGTAAAGTTTTCAAGCCTCCGATAGATTTGCAAGCTGAGGAGAGCATCGAATGGACTGCAGAAGCTAAAGAAAGATTGAAAAAAATTCCAGGTTTTGTTCGGCCAATGGCGACTTCCGCGATCCTTCGGTATTCTTTAGAGCGGGGACATAGCATGATTACTTCGAGTGTCATCACCGAAGCAGTGCAGGAAATTCTGCCTGCGGGTGCGATGCAAGCAATGTCGGCGATCGGTGAAAAAATGAGAAATGAAGGAATGGACCCCAACAATCCGGAAGGTCTAGGCATGCTAAAAGAAGAAATGGCTGAAGCTCATGCAGGGAAGCCTCCTGAAGAGATCACTCTGAAGTGCACAAGCTGTAATACTTTTTATAAGGGAGATGTTGTCAAATGTACCGTTTGTAATGCGGGCGCGGAACGTTTACTTCCCGTCAATAAGGAAGAGTTCGAGGCTACGGAAGCAGAGGCCAAAGATTCTACTACTTTTACGACTTTACCTGATGGTGTTCAAGTGTCTTGGACGCAGGAAGCTTTGGACCGGCTCAACAGTTTTCCACAAGGTCATTTAAGAAGGAAAGCCCATGCTCGAGTTGAAAAGAACGCTCGTGTGCAGAAAATTAATAAGGTTACCGCGGCCTTCCTAGATAAAATCCTAAATGAAAAGATTGTCCAGAAGGATAACGGCAATGGAGAGAGCGAAGCTATTCCAGGTGACATCAGTAAAATTGGAGCAGGACTCAATGCAGAGGACTTTAATTGGTCGCCTGAAGCTCTGGAACGATTGGAAAGAGTTCCCCAGGGTTTCATGAGGGACAACACCCGTAACCGGGTAATGGCCTGGTGTTCGCAAAACGACATCAAAGATATATCTTTGGATGCTTGCGAAACAGGAATCAAGGAGTCAGTAAAACTGATGGAAGATGCCATTAAAAATGGCGCGACTCTCCAAGACTTTCTTCCTCAAAAGGCATAATTGACTTTTCCATTTTCATAAAAATAAGCCCCTGTATATTGAATTCTATTCAATGGCAGGGGCTTTTCTCTTAGTAAACGAATTCCCTTTCTGTTGTTGCGGTTTCTTCTTATGTCCTACCATTTATATAAACGACTTTTCTCTTATGTAAAACCATACACATCGAGGCTCTGTCTCGCCATTTTCTTCTCCATCATTGTTGGGGCTATTGCAACCTCTCCCGTCCCTATCATCCAAAAGACTTTCGATAGTATTTTCACTGAAAAAGACTATTTCATGTTGAAAGTTATCCCTCTTGTATTGGTTGCTCTATATTCATTAAAAGCAATTCTTATGTATGCGCAAAACTTAATTATGTTTGGTATTACCTGGGAATTGGTTGTCCAATTTAGAGAGAAACTATTCGCCCATATTCATCGACTGCCTTTCGGTTTTTTCGAAGAAAATGAAACAGGGAAACTCATTTCTAGAATAAACAATGATGTGGCTATAATGCAATCAACTGTAACCCGATTGTTGAAAGAGTTTCTCCAAAACAGTGTTACTTTGATGGGCTTGTTGCTATGGGTTTTCTATTTGAAATGGGATTGGGCGTTAATGGCTCTTATTGTTTTTCCTGTAATGGTCTTCCCGGTTTCAAATATTGGAAGAAAACTTAAAAAGTTCAGTCATAAGGGGCAGGAGATACTTGGAAACATCAATGCAACCATATTGGAATCCTTTTCTGGAATAAAGATTGTTCGAGCCTTTGGATTGGAGCCGCGTGAATTGAAAAAATTCCAAACCTTCAATGATGACTACCTGAAAGTTATGAAAAAGAATGTCAAATATGTTGAAATGACATCTCCTTTTCTGGAAGTTTTAGGGGTTGCCAGTTCAGCATTCATTCTTTGGTATGGCGGGTCGCAAGTCTTGAGTGGGGAAATAAGTCAGGGAACTTTTTTAGCCTTCATCGTGGCGCTATTCATGATGTACACGCCGATTCGTATACTTTTCAAAATCATGGCAAGTATCCAAACTTCTCTTGCGGGTGCCGAACGTGTGTTCGAAATTCTTGACTTGCCAGAAGAGAAGGTAAGGGAAGGCCAGAAAGAATTGATCGATTTCCAAGGAAAAATTGAATTTAAGGATGTGTGTTTTCGTTATCCTTCTAGAACTAAAATGGTTTTGGATAAAATAAATTTAACGGTTAATAAGTCGGAGGTAGTAGCAATTGTTGGAATGAGTGGAGCGGGTAAAACAACCCTTGTGGATTTGTTGTTTCGATTTTTTGAAGTGACATCTGGAAAAATTCTAATCGATGGCGAAGATATTCAAAATTTCAAGCTTTCCTCACTAAGGAGTCACCTTTCTCTGGTTACACAAGAAACCTTTTTATTCAATGATACCATTCTAAACAATATCGCTTTTGGCAAGGAAGGTAGTTCGACCCGAGAGGAAATTCTGGTAGCAGCTAAAGCCGCACATGTCGACAATTTTGTTGAAAACATTGATGATGGTTATGAGACTCTGATAGGAGAAAGAGGGGTTAAGCTCTCAGGCGGACAAAAACAAAGAATTGCCATTGCGCGTGCGATCCTGAGAAATGCTCCAATCCTGATTTTAGATGAAGCTACCTCGGCGCTTGACTCTGAATCAGAAAAACTAGTTCAAGATGCCTTGCATAATCTAATGGAGCATCGCACCTCATTTGTAATTGCACACCGCTTATCTACAATTAAAAATGCGAATCGCATTCTCGTTATGGATGATGGAAAGATTGTAGAATCGGGCAACCATGAATCACTACTTGCGAATAGTGGTTTGTATCAGAAGTATTATGATATGCAGTTCATTGATCTGGAAGATAAAGGTGGGAAAGAGGGAACGGATGCAGTTTGAAAATGTTTGTATTGAAGGTTTGGGATATCATTTGCCAAATAACCGGATCACATCGGCTGATCTGGAAAATAGGCTTTCTCCGCTTTATGAAAAGCTGAAACTTCCTAAGGGTCGTCTCGAATTGATGAGCGGAATTCAAGAAAGAAGGTTTTGGAATAAAGGCGTTTTTCCCAGTGAGGTGGCTACCATTGCTGGAAAAAAAGCTATTGAAAATTCTGGAATAAATTCTAAAGATATAGGATGCCTCATTTCTGCTTCCGTGTGTAGAGACTTTCTTGAACCTTCAACGGCCTCGATCGTTCATAACAATTTAGGACTTCCCGAAGAATCATTTGTATTTGATGTTTCTAATGCATGTCTGGGTATCTTAAATGGAATGTGCATAATCGCAAATATGATCGAGCGAAGACAGATAAAAGCTGGACTAATAGTTTCGGGAGAAAATGGAGGACCTTTGGTAAATAATACTATTGAGACCCTTTTGGCCCGTCCCAATATCACCCGAAATAATGTAAAAGCTTCTTTTGCATCATTAACTATAGGATCAGCCGCAGCGGGTATTCTTCTCGCTCATAGAGACCTGTCTCAAAAAAACCATCACTTACGGGGTGGAATTTCAATAGCTGAAACACGTTTCAATCACTTGTGTCGAGGGGATGATGTCGGAGCCCATGCTGAATGGGCGCCTTTGATGGAAACCGATTCTGAAAAATTAATGCAGGAAGGCTGCCGACTGGCAGGAAGAACATGGGTTCGTACTCGTCAAACTCTTGGATGGGAAAATTCAGAAGTTAGCCGAGTGTTTTGTCATCAGGTTGGCAAGAACCATCGTAAATTAATGTATGAAAATGTCGGGATTGATATCAAAAAAGACTTCTCTACCTTGGAGTTCTTGGGAAATACAGGTTCCGCCTCACTACCTGTCACTTTAGCCATGGGCGTGGAAAAAGGTGTATTAGGGAAAGGGGATAAAGCGGCTTTATTAGGAATTGGCAGTGGCCTCAATTGTTTAATGATGGGCATCGAGTGGTGATGGAAGGCAGTCTATATCCATTCACCTCGAATACCTTGAATCTGGATTCATATAAATATCATTATTTGGATGAAGGGCAGGGGAATCCTCTGGTTATGGTGCATGGTAATCCTACCTGGTCGTTTTATTACAGAAATCTAATTATAGAATTAAAAAAGTCTTACCGCTGTGTGGTTCCCGATCACATGGGCATGGGAAAATCAGATAAACCACAAAACTATTCTTACACACTTTCTCAGCATATAGATAACTTGGAATCTTTGGTTGATAAGCTTGGACTAAAAAATATTACCCTAGTAGTCCATGATTGGGGTGGGGCAATTGGAATGGGATTTGCTGTTCGACAACCGCAAAAAGTAAAGCGGCTGGTATTATTCAATACCGCTGCATTTTTGTCTGAAAGAATTCCGATAAGACTTAGATTGTGCCGTGTGCCTGGTCTTGGGGCGCTAGCTATTCGCGGGTTCAATGCGTTTGCATTGGCGGCCATAACGATGGCTTGTAAAAATAAAGACCGTATGACAGAGCAGGTCAGAGCTGGATATCTTGAACCATATAATAATTTTTCAAATCGTATTGCTAATTTGCGCTTTGTTCAGGATATTCCAATGACGTCTGATGCACCTAGCTATTCTGTTATAAAAAATATTGAGGATAATCTCGATCAGTTCGCATCACTTCCTGTCATGATTGCATGGGGTGCTAAAGATTTTGTGTTTAATAAGCAATTCTTGAACAAATGGCAGCAGATTTTTCCTGATGCAGAAGTTCATTGGGTTCCAGATGCAGGACATTATGTGGTGGAAGATGCGCATGAGCGTATCATTCCATGGATGCAGGAGTTTTTACAAAGAAATCCAATTTGATGGTTTAGTAAATAGAAAATCCGACCCCCAAAAAAAGGAAGGTCGGATTTTATTTTTAATAGTTCAGTACCGATAGTGTTCCGGTTTGTAAGGGCCATCTTTGGGCACATTCAAATAAGTCGCTTGCTTATCAGTCAATGTGGTTAGCTTTACACCCAATTTTTCCAGGTGCAATCTTGCCACTTCCTCATCAAGGATTTTCGGCAAAGTGTAAACTCCAACCTCATATTTATTGTTAAACAATTCTATTTGGGCAAGAACCTGATTTGTGAATGAATTAGACATTACAAATGAAGGATGCCCAGTAGCGCAACCCAGATTAACAAGACGTCCCTCTGCTAACATAATGATACTGTGACCATCAGGAAAGGTGTATTTGTCAACTTGGGGTTTAATAATATCTTTTTTAATTCCTGGGAAATTATTCAGAGCTTCGACCTGAATTTCAATATCAAAGTGCCCAATATTGCAAACAATGGCATCATTTTTCATTTTTTCCATATGCTCGATGCAAACGATGTCAGCACATCCTGTAGTTGTTACAAAAATATCACCTTCTTTTACGGCTTCTTCCATGGTGGTGACTTCATAACCTTCCATTGCTGCTTGTAAAGCACAAATAGGGTCGATTTCGGTGACAACCACTCTTGCACCCAAGCCTCGCATTGAGTCCGCACAACCTTTACCCACATCACCAAATCCAGCCACCACAACTACTTTTCCAGCAATCATAATGTCAGTGGCGCGTTTAATTCCATCTGCTAATGATTCACGGCATCCGTATAAGTTATCAAATTTGGACTTTGTGACGGAATCATTCACATTCATGGCTGGAATTTTCAGGGTATTTTTTTCAATCATTTTATAAAGATTGTGGACCCCTGTGGTTGTTTCTTCAGTGATTCCTTTAATTTCTGCAAGTAATTCGGGGTGTTTCTCATGAACATAGGCCGTTAAGTCTCCGCCATCATCGAGAATCATGTTAGGTCCTTGTTCATTATCAAACAACAGGGTTTGACCAGTACACCACCAATATTCTTCTTCGGTCTCTTCTTTCCAGGCAAATACAGGGATTCCCGCTTTCGCTATGGCTGCTGCAGCATGATCTTGAGTTGAGAAAATATTGCAGGATGCCCATCGAACTTCAGCCCCGAGGTCAATTAGGGTTTCGATTAAAACGGCAGTTTGAATAGTCATGTGCAAGGAGCCTGCAATCCGAGCACCTTTTAAAGGCTTTTTTGCACCATATTTTTTCCGTAAAGCCATCAAACCTGGCATTTCATTTTGTGCCAGGATTATTTCTTTTCGTCCCCAATCAGCCAAAGA
>CAZMBO010000030.1:0-17555 GCA_964564655.1 uncultured Nitrospina sp.
GTTGCTGAAAATTTGTGGCTACCATCCTGCTTTGAAACGAAATATAGGTTAGAAGTAGTAGCAGGATAGAGGGCAGCAATTATTGACTTTAGCCCTGGATTTGCAATTGGCCCCGGTGGCAAACCTTTATAACGGTAGGTGTTATAAGGGGAATCGATATTTAGGTCGCGTTTTCGTATATTGCCATCAAAAATATCTATTACATAGATTACGGTTGGATCTGTTTGCAGTAGCATATTCTTTTTTAATCGGTTATGAAAAACAGATGAGATTTGTTTCCGTTCAGAATCTTTACCTGTTTCCTTTTCAATCAGTGAAGCAAGTGTTATGATTTCGTGGTAAGAAAACCCCAAATCTTCAGCTCTCTTAAGAAACTCTTGTTTCAATGCACGTTCCTTGAAAGTTTCTACCATTTTATTTATGATTGCGGCTTCAGTAGTACGCTTTCCAAAATGATAGGTGTCAGGAAAAAGATAACCTTCAAGTGAACTTGTTGGGATTCCCTCCAACAACTCAACGTTTTTTGCTTCCTGTAAAAAAATATTTTTATCTGCGAGATCTTTTTCTTCCAATAAATTAGCTATTTCTGTGATGCGATATCCTTCTGGAATAGTGATAGAGTGTAAAACGGTTTTGCCAGATGTGATTCGTTGCAAAATTTCTGCAGGGAGCATAGAGGGTGAAATATAATATTCCCCAACTTTAATTAGTTTCTCCTTGTCTTGAATCAAGGCTATGGCTTGAAAAGCGTTGGCACTTCGGATGAGATTTTGGCGAAAGAGTTCCTGAGAAACTTGTTTTAAAGTCATCCCAGACTTGACTTCAAAAACTTGGGGTTGAGTGTTATCACTCATTGGGAGGGAAGCCTTAAAGAAAAGCAAACCTACAACAATCAAAATGATTGCCAATGAACCCCAGAAACTTGAGATAAGGGTAGTGCGCATTTAACTAGATCAGTTGTTAACTATTTAATTGCGTGTTTCAATCGTTTTAAAAATTGATCGTTTTCTGCTTGTGTACCTATTGTAACACGCAGGCAGTTTTTTAACATTGGATGGGCGCCCAGATTTCTTACTAAAATATTGTTTTCCAATAGATTTCTAAATACCTTTTCTCCATTATCGGAAGTTTGAAACAAAATAAAATTTGCATCAGAGGGATACGCGGTAATGGATTTTATTTTAGTGAATTCTTCTAGCAACCGAATTCGCTCGTCTTTAATCGAATCAATTTGTTTTTGCACCATGGAAAAATTTTGCAATAACTCTGCTGCGGCAATTTGTGATATTGAATTCGAATTATAGGGAAGGCGGACTTTATTGATTTCATCGGCTAGGATACTCGGAAAAATTCCGTACCCAACTCGTAATCCTGCCAGACCTATTTTGGATAGACTTCTCAATATAACGAGATTGTTATGATTCTTCATTTGACTGAGGAAGGTTTGCCCTGAAAAATCATAGTAAGCTTCATCTAATACCACAATTCCTTCAAAGTTTTCGATAAGTTCTTGAATTTCGTTTTGGGAAAAACAATTTCCTGTTGGGTTGTTGGGATAGCTGATAAAAACAATACGGGTATGGCTTGCATTTAATTTATCAAGAATTGATTTTGTTTTAAAATTCCATTTGCTATTTAATGGAAAAGTTTGGATGGTTAGTCCCATCCCTTTTCCCATAACTGCGTACATGGCAAAGGTTGGCTCGGGAAAAGCTATTGTATCTCCTTCATCGCAAAAAACTTGCATTAAACACTGAATTAACTCATCAGATCCATTACCAATAACAATTTGTTCTGGGGATATCTGAATACGACTTGAAATGACTTCTTTTAATATTTTGCAGTCAGGATCTGGATAGCGGTTTAATTCAAGTTTTTCCAGGCGCGTCTGGATTATTTTTTTTAGCTCAGGAGAGGTCGGGTAGGGGTTTTCGTTTGCGTGAAGTTTTATACCTTCTTCTACTGTTTCAACCTCATAGGCCTTGAGGTTTTTAACTTTATTGCAGACCAAGTCCAAGAGATTGATTTGAGACATTATTATTAACCCAGTAGTTCTTTGATATCTTCTGATGTGGGAATGTATCGGGTAACGCGCGACTTTTCAGCCCGAATAATAGAAAGGATGGACTCCACTGTTTCTTCCACTTCAAAATTGGTAATAACATAATCATGTTTTTTATAAACTTTGATTTCCTCTTTACCAGTCTTAAGACGTCTTTCAATATCATCTTCAGTTTCTGTTCCTCTCTTCTTAAGTCGTTTCGCCATTTCTTCTATTGAAGGAGGAAGAATCATAATATAAATGCCCTCGAAATTCATATTGCGAAGAGAGTTTACTCCTTGAATATCTAGTTCTAATAATATGTCAAAACCATTTTGGCGGTGTTTATCTATAGACTCAAAAGAAGTTCCATAATATTCCGTATGAACCTTGGCCCATTCCAAAAAATCATTATTGTTTTTTTTGGATTCGAATTCCTCCTTTGATATGAAAAAATAATCAACTCCTTGGCGCTCACCCTTGCGAATTTTTCTTGTGGTGTGTGAAGTTGCTATTTTAAGGTTGGGGAGCCTTTGTTTTAATCGTTTGCACGTCGTGGTTTTCCCCGTACCTGACGGAGCAGAAATTATTATAGGTAGTCCTACTTTTTTCATTTACTACGAATCCTGTTCTTGTTGAAATTAACCGTTTCATCAAAAGTCATTTTATTCAATATTCTGCACCTGTTCTCTGATTTTTTCGAGCTCACTTTTTATTTCAATTACTCTGTTAGAAATTTTTATGTTACTGGACTTTGATCCTATCGTGTTGACTTCTCTATTAATTTCCTGAGTAATAAATTCCAGTTTCCGACCAATAGGCTCATTTGTATTAAAAAAATTTCTAAATTGGTTTAAGTGGCTTTTCAGGCGGGTTATTTCTTCAGTTATATCGCATCGATCAGCCAAAAGAGCAGTCTCTTGGGCAATACGTGTTTCATCCGATTCCATGCCTTCATTTAGGCTTTTTATTCTCTCTTTAAGTTTGTTCTGGTATTCCTTGACGACCTCCGGATGCCACGATTCAATTTCTGCAGCATGATTTTCTATAGCATCAATTCGTTGCTCTAGGTCTTTTTGCAGATTTATACCCTCTTCTTTTCTCATTTTTTGGAGAGAATCCAAGGCTTCTGTTGCTATATTTAGAATCAACTCATGATTCGCTGGGTCAATGGCTAAAGGTTCTATTTTAACAATATCACGTATACCAACGACCGACTTCAGATCAATTTTGCCTTCCAGCTTCAAAGAATCTCGAATTTGTTGTAAAGCCGTCACATATTGTGCGGCGAGTGGAAGATTGGGTTTGACTTCCCACTCACCTGTATTTTCATTAGAATTACCTATGCTAATGGAAAGGTTGATAGATCCTCGAGAACAGTACGACTTTATAAGTTTTTTTAAAGGTTGCTCCAAATCCATATGAGCTTTGGGGAGGCGAGTATTGATTTCGATAAAGCGATTATTTACCGATCTAATTTCTGCTAGATAGGTATAGTCATCTTTCTGGCATTCGGCTCGACCATATCCAGTCATACTGATGAGCATTAACTCTTAAGCCTTTTCGATAGTCAGTTTGTAATGACCTTGTTGTTCGATCAGAGAGATAATCTTATGCCCATCATTTTTAATACTCTTAGGTACATTTTGGGATGGTTCTCCATCATCTAGCAATACTTCGAGTATACTTCCTGAAGCCATTGTTTCCAGTTTGATTTTTGTTTTAACGTAATTGAATGGACATTTGACGCCAAGAAGGTCGATGCTTGCCAAGGTATCTGAAGATCCGGAAGCTTTTTCTTTCGGGTCGTCACCTCCTACGCGTATTCGGAGTGATTTGTCTGACTGCATTTTTTCCTGAACTGCTTTACATTCCTCAACTAACAATCCTGCTTCAGATATCCACCAATCTGCGGTTTTTTCATCAGAGGCTTCTGGATATTTCTCAAAGTTGTCTATGAGTTTGGCATATTTTGCTGAAACTATTTCCATATCGATTACGAGAGATTGGAATTTTTTAAGACATTCCCAGTCATCGTTAAAGTCCATACCTTCTGTAACGAGAAGAGCTCGAGCTGAAGCTATAACACTCCTGCGAGCATGGTCTCCTGCATCTTTTATGGATTGTTTTTCTAGAGAAAGTTTGCCCTGGAAATGAGCACGCTCCGCTTCTGTAATTCGGTCGGTGATCATATCCGTTACGGCTCCGGCACATTCACCTTGGCCTCGGTCCTCTAAACTAAATTTTTCAGTTGAGCCATAGTCAATATATGACTCAGGAGACAACTCAATGTCGGGCAAGTTCTTGAGTGGTTCAAGTAGTTCACGGAAATGGCCTTTACCCATCCGGTCAAAATATTCTCCAAAGGTTTCTTCCCCTTGTTTATTATTTTTGTAATCATTGATGCAACTTTTCATCGCTTCAGGCGCATTTTTGGCTGGGATTTTAATAACTGAAGTTCCAAATACTACTTTGTCTTCTGATACCCTACCTCCAAGTAAGATTTCGTAATGGGGAGTCAGAATGCCATTTAATTTTTTAGCACCGCCATGAAATCCAATTGATGCAATATGGTGTTGACCGCAGGAATTGGGGCACCCACTTGCTTTAATGGAAATATGATCCAGATCCTTTGAAGTTTTAAATCCGTTTTCCATATCTTTGTTCAAGCTATCGACCAACCCACGTGAAGCGGTGATGCCAAGGTTACAGGTTTCAGAACCTGGGCAACAAGTGATATCACGAATTTCCTCTGTACCCGCTTTATGAAGATCGATTTTCTTCAGTTCAGTAAATAGATTGCCAAAAGCATTTTCTTTGACCCAAGGAATCATGAGATTCTGATTGACGGTGGCGACGAGCTTACCGCCAGCAAAATTTTCAGCTATATTTGCTAAAGCCCTAGCTTGGAGAATAGAAAAATCGCCAAGAATTAATTTGATTTGTACATTGTGAAACCCCTTCTGCTTTTGGGCATCAATGTTTCGGCTTTTCCAAAGTTGAAACTCTGGGTCGTTATCACAATCTACTGATTGATATTCTGGTAGAAGGGGATCTTCCTCTTCATCTATTTGGATTGGAGCATAGGTATTTTTTTCTAAAGCTGCAAATTCTTCATTATAGAGCTCTTTAATTTTTTCCAGCCCCAGTTTGTCTAACACAAATTTGAAGCGAGCTTTATTGCGATTTTTCTTGTCGCCGTATTTGTCGAATACCGCTACTAGCGCTTCACACATTCTAAGTAGATGGTTCTCTGGTATAAAATTGGTTAAAGGTAAAGCCGCATGTGGAAAGGAGCCGAGACCCCCACCAATCAGTGCACGGAAACCACGTACTTCTTTCCCATTTTCATTTCTGATAACCGCTTTCAGGCCGATGTCATGGATCGGAGCTAGTCCACAGCCGCTACAACCACCAAAGCTGATTTTAAATTTCCGTGGAAGATTTTGTGTTAAATCCCTTCGTAATAGATATTTTGAAACTGCCATGGCATAGGGAGTAACGTCGAAAACCTCCGTGGAGCAGGTTCCTGCTTTGTGGCACGCAGTAACATTTCTGACGGTATTGCCACACGCTTCGCGCGTAGTAATTCCTGCTTGAGCAAGGTCTTCGAGTCCCTGCGGGACATCGTTTATTTTGACGTAATGTAATTGGATGTCTTGCCGGGTCGTGATGTGTAAAACCCCATGCGAATATTTTTCGGCAAAGTCCGCCATGCATCGCATTTGTTCGCTGGTAATTTTCCCCGCAGGTAGTTTTGTACGAACCATTTGTTCGCCATCCTGCCTTTGTCCATAGATTCCCTGTTGAAGACGGAATCTTTTAAAGTCGTCATCGCCAACTTCGCCACGATTCAGACGTTCGACTTCTGCTGCAAAGGTTTCGATTTCGCGTTTGACTTCTTCAGGAATATTTAACGTTTTTGCGTCCATTACTTGCCTCAATTTGCTCTATAATTAATGGGGTTTAGGCCTAATTAAAGGAGGAGTCTAATCTGGTAATTTCCTCGTATTGCGTGCCCCATTTCTAGTATATTTATATGACAATTTCAATATTTCAGATCTTTAGATGTAAAGGGGTGTCAAGTTGTCACTATTTTATAATAAAACCGCTCTAAAAAACAGTAGAATACCTGATTATGGGGAATTATTCTCCTATTTTGTCGAGCTTAGAACCTCGACTAATTATTTGTATTTAAATTGGTGTTAGAGGGTTCTGTGGCCGCTATCTTGCTTCTTCAAATCAACTTTGCCTTATTTGCTACGATCTTTTTGTTTTGCCTTTTTAGAAGCTTTAATCTCAACATAATTCTTGTTGGTCTTACTTATTTACTACCCTTGGTCCCTTGGTGGTTGGGCAGTGCCCAGGCAGAACGTATTTTAATTGTTTCCTATTCCAACCTCATATTTGGAATCGTTGAGATTGTCTTTTTTACGCTGACCGAAAGACAGGCGGATGTAAAGTTTAATAAGGCTTATTTGCAACAACTTTTTGGTCATGTTCTACCAATCATCGCTGCCCTGATCGGCATGTCATTTGTTTCGCGAACAACCTTAATCCCGGTAGACATGTGGGAGTTACTTCTTATTGCTATCCTTTTTATCTTTGGGACGACTTTGCGAGTTTTAGCAATTTCCCAGCTTGGATTGCTGCGTTTTAAATTTAATATTGCCTTTCGCGAAAAGCAAACTCTTAAAACAGATCAACTACATAGCTATATGCGGCACCCTACTTATACAGGTATGATGATTGTAATCCTTGCCTATGCAGTTACGACTCATTCCTGGTCTGCAGGAATTATTGGGACATTTTTTGCCCTCTTCGGATTTCAATACCGCATTCATTTTGAAGAGCAAGCTTTAAAAGAGCAGTTTGGAAAAGATTATGAAAACTACCGTGCAAAAACTCCTATGTGGCTACCATTTTTAAATTAGAAATCAAAAATATTTTTCAGAAGTTAAGATAGAAGTTTAGTTATTGGCTGAAATCGAGAGTAGGAAAGTAAAGCGCTAGTGTGGCTAGTAATGCGATATATGCATAGCTTGCTAAATAAAACAGGGTAGGGTTTGCTTTCATGTTGTTCCATTTTGAATTTGGTGTCCGAATTATTTTTTGCACACGAAAATAATTAGCGATGGAAACAAGGACGGCAAAAACGAAAGGTTTATATTGGAATATTGTCATCAGGCCCGCGGCAGGGATAGCCGCAAGCATCATAGCGGGAACTTTGAGCCAACTATTTTGGGTGACATTATCCAGAACATTTAAAGCTGCTAGGTAGCAGACGAGATAATATAAGCCGGTCAATATCACCCAAATTAAAAGCGAAATAAAAGTTGTTCCACCCGGAATGTCATCTAAACCTAAGATCATGTGCTTTGATGATTTGCCATTTCCACCTTTGCATCTTTCAAGACTTCAATAGCGGATTTTAATATTAAGGCAGAAATACTAATACCGACAATCAAATCGGGCCAGGGGGATTGAGTCCACGCCACACCCCAAGCTGCCAGCAACACTCCTATGTTTGCAAGTACATCATTACGGGAGCAGAGCCAGGCTGAACGCATATTGATATCGGAATCTCTGAAGCCTAATAAAAGAATCGCACAAATAAGATTTGCGACGAGAGCCAAGAAGCCAATGCCTCCCATTGTGAAAGCCTCTGGAACGACTGGATTGAATAATTTGTAAACGGCACCTGTTAAAACACTAATTGAAAAGAGAGCCATGATGATCCCCTTTATATATCCGGCGCGGTTTTGCCATATGGAATCCAGTCGAATGACATAAAGAGAAAAACCAAAGATTGCTGCATCGCCAAGCATATCAAGCGCATCGGCCATTAACGCACTCGATTGCGCGAACCAGCCATAGATTCCTTCAATAAAAAACATGGTTCCATTGATTAACAGAACCCAGACGAGGATGTTTCGTTTGTCATCCTGAACTTTATTTAATTCTTTTTCCAGGCTGGAGCAGCAATCAGTGATGGTTAGACTTTTTTTTTTGAATCGATTCGTGACAAGCGATAAAAGATAAAATGCCCCTGCCAGAAGAATGATGGTAGGGCCGGGGGGTAGATCGGGTTGATAAGACAATACTAGGCCGCCTGTTGTGAAAACCATTCCGAGCAAAGTTGCAAGGACCATCATCAGGTTGAGCGATCGAACGTATAGCCCGGCAATGGCTGCGGGTAAAGTTAAAAGGGCGATGACCAGAATCAACCCGACAATCTGAATCAAAATGACAACGGTTAAAGCCACCAACGAAAGAAAAAGAAGGTAGAACCGTTCTACGGGAATGCCTCGAAGCCGGGCAAACTCCTCATCAAAGGAGACGGCTATAAATTGTTTGTAAAAAAGAAAAACGATTACCAAAATAAGTGAGTCGAGCCCGGCTATCCAATAAAGATCTTCAGATGCGATCATTAGAATATTGCCAAACAAAAAACTCATCAAATCTACATTGTATCCCGGTGTTTGTGAGATAAACAAAATACCCACTGCCATTCCGCCAGCCCATAATGCGCCGATGATAGTATCTTCCTGTTGTTGCATGCGTAGACTGACCCACCCAAGGATAAAAGCAAAGACGAGCGCCGAAACCAAAGCTCCTTCAATAGGTGAGCGGCCAAGGTAATAGGCAATGCCCATTCCTCCTAGCACGGCATGGGCGATACCACCTGCAAGGTAGCCGATTCGCTTCACAACAACATAAGAACCGATGACTCCACAGGCTACACTGGCGAGAATTCCTCCCATCAGAGAGTTTTGCATAAAGGATTGTGTGGAGACGGCTTCTAGGAATGAACTCAATGGTGATCCTCCCCTTCATGGTGATGATGCACCATGTGGACGTGTGTGCCGTAGAGATTTTCTATAGTCTCCCCTGTAAGTTCAGAAGTGGGATGACAAATCAGGGTGCGATTAATACAAGCAACTTTTGTGATGTATTGGGATATGAAACCGATATCGTGGGTCACAACAATGATAGTTATTTTTTCGTTTAATTTTTTTAAGAGATCGAAAATGTCTTTTTCTACTTTCATATCCACGTTGGCGGTGGGTTCATCTAGAATCATGATTTCCGGATTGCAGGTAAGTGCGCGTGCAATCAACACCCGTTGCAATTGCCCACCCGACAAAGAACCAATGGAACGTTTTCTTAAATCAAGAACCTCAACCGCTTCCATAGATTCTGCTGCAACTTGTTTGTCTTCTTCGCTGAAAAGGCCAATGCTGGAAGTTCTTCCCAATCGTCCCATGAGTACTGTTTCTTCAACGTTAATGGGAAAATCTCTGGAGAAAGGAGTGAACTGTGGCATATAACCAATTTCTTTCACCGCCTGATGCGGTTGTTTTCCCAGCACTTCTACCGATCCTTTATCTGGATCCAATAGACCCAAAATAATTTTAAGAAGGGTTGTTTTGCCACTGCCGTTGGGGCCGACCATACCGACAAATTCCCTGGCCTTTATATCCAGTTGAATGTCTTCAAGGATGACGGGGCTTCCATAACTGAAATGGAGATCGTGGATTTTTATTACAGAATTTTCGCTCAATAATTTGCTCCAGAAATTGCTTTTGCTGTCTGCCGCATATTTTCGAAATAGTTTTCTGCGAGGGGATCCATTTCCTGAACCGTGGCTCCGATCATTTTAGCGACTTTTTGAGCTACTGAAAGGCCGAATTGCTTTTGTACAAATATAACTTTGATATGTAATTTTTTCCCTCTATTGATTATTTCCTTTAATGCCCTCGGTCCCGGTTCTTTTCCCTGGTGTTCAATAGAAATCTGTTCGAGGCCATAGGCATCAGCGAAATAAGACCAGGCTGGATGAAATACCATAAAACTTCGACCCTTTCCACTTGCGATAATGTCGCGGATTTCCTGATCCAGAATATCCAGTTCTCGTGCAAGGGCGATATTATTAATTTTAAAAAATTCTGCTTTATCTGGTTTTTCTTTCGATAGGGCTACTTCAATTTTTGTAGCCATTATTTTTACATGAGAAGGGTTGGTCCAGATATGCGGGTCTCCTTCTTTATGCGACTGAGATTCAAAGTGCGAATCTTTGTGCTCAGCCATATTCCTATTCAGAGGGATAATTTTTAAGTCAGGTTGAATGGCTTTGATTCGAGACATCCAGATTTTTTCAAAAGGAACTCCCATGCTGAAGTAAAGTTGCGAATTTGCCAGCCGACTCATTTTTTTTGGATTCGGATTAAATGTTGCAGGACTTTCACCCGGTTTTACCATCACCTCCACTTCAACTTCTTTACCCCCAATGCGTTCGACAAAATATTTTTGTGGTGCAATGCTCACAAAAGCGGGGATGGGTCCGGCCCAGCCTTTACCAGAAAAATATAATACTTGTATAAGAGCAACAAAAACTACCCTCATTTTAAAAAAATGTATCATTTGCCCCGGTGGCTTAGTATTAATAATAATTTGATGATTAAGTCGATCCGAAAATGAAAAGCCCGTAGTATAAAGCATTTCCACAAAGATGACCTGTCATATTAGTGGAGAAGTTTTGATGTCAGAATTTGAAATTAGATTTAAATAACTTTAAAGACTTTTTATAATACCCAAAACAGGCTAAATGGGAGTCCAAATAATAAAAGCCCTAAAGCTATATTAAGGGCATGGATTAAAAATAAATTATCAGTGATTGGAGAGATCATGACTTCTGTTCCCACGCGGCGAACAGCATGTTCGATGTCCGAGGAAGTTATTTCTCCCGTGTCTTTTTTTTGCAGTTCTTCGACTACCTGATCTAGGAAGAAAAATTTTAAAACTTTTAAGATAACTCCAAACAAAATTCCTGAAAAGAATCCGGTCAGTCCGCCTTTTTGTTTTAGCTTGGCTTGTAATTCATTTCCGACCTGATCATATTTACTCTCAAGTTCTGATCGAGGAATATTTTTCTGGAATTTCGGGATCCGCCCAATCACCTCCCGAGTTATCCAATCCAGTAATTGTTGTAAGCCTTCGAGTGCTTCCCGGATTTTTTGGATCATCACTTGCAGCGCGCATGCAATCCAACCATGCAAGACTCCAAAACCCAGAAACCATATTGATGCAAGGAATAGAATCAATGTTTCTAGCCAGCCGTTCCAGTCGGCAACATCCAGAACTTGTGAGTCGAAAGTGATTGAAGATAGAATACCCAACACCAATCCAGTAAGGCCGAAGAGGAATAGTTTTTTCAGTGTTCCAAGTAAAAGGTCACGAAAAAATGTGAACCAATAGTCGAGTATTTGAGACTTATTCATTTCTTAATTATCATGCGAAACATTGGGTTCAATATTTATAGATAAAATCAAGTCTCCGCGTTTTTTATTTTGGGTGCGACCTTTATTGCGGATCCTTAATTTCCCTCCTGAAGGAAAATTAGAAGGAATACGAACCATCAATTGTTCGGTAGTACCATCAACCTGGTAAGAAATTTTTTTACGAGTTCCATTTATTGCTTCAATATGAGGAATGGAAATAGCGAAGTCCATATCGAGAAGAGACTGCTTGTCTAATGTGGATTTTTCAAATATCCCCTTTAAATTCCTAACTAAAGGATTATTAGGTTTCAGTTTTTTGTCTGGATTGGCTGCATCCTTGGCCTTTCTCATTTTATGAAGGGCGTAAAGAGATGTTCCTACCACTTGAGCCAGTTTGATTCCCATGCCAATGCGGCCAATGGGACCAGGAACCATTCTGAGGATTCGTCCTAGGCCTCCTACAGTCCCACCAAAAAAAACCGTTTCAAAAAAATTGTTTCCCGATCGGAAACCCGAACGACTGAATTCGCGGTTGAGTTCTTCAAACATATCACTAACATTTTTACCTTGAAACATACTGGAGAAAATATCTTCTTGGGAATATTGAAACCTAGAGGAACTCCGTCCTGCGAGGTGATCGGCCCGGAAACGATCGTATTCCATTTTTTTTTTCGGATCACTCAATACCCCATAGGCTTCAGTAATTTCCTTGAAAATTTCTTCGCTGCGGGGATTGTTGGGGTTGTGATCTGGATGTAATTCCAAAGCCAGTTTTCTGAAAGATTTTTTAATTTCCTCCTGATTAGCAGAATCGGATATGTTGAGAATTTTATAATAGTCCTTGAATTCTTTTATTCGAGCCATGGGTAGTAGGTCACATTCCTAGCTTTTGAGCATAGATCGCTTCAGCCTTTTCCGGACCTTCGAGTGTAGTATTTTTGCTTTGGGTTGATAATTTAAAAGTATCATCAGCATGCAGACGCTGCTTTAAATTTTCAAAGTGGACCTTTATTGGTAAAGAAGCGATTTCCTTTTGCTGCGGAATGAGAATGAAGTTTGTTTCTGCCAAGACATCCCGGTATTTTCGTTTCATATTCATTTTGTAGGATTGATAGCCCTCTATTTTTTCAACACCTGCGTAGGGTTCGTGGTTCAGTATCTTGTACTGTTTAGGAATATAAACGTTGGCAAAGTAATCTGGGCCAAGGGAATGATGTACCGTGGTTTTAATCTTCAAGACTCTCAGGCTTTCGTCACTAGGAGTCATTTTCATTTCTACCCAATAACTGCGATCATGGAAATTAAGGTTTTCAAGAAAAACAATTCCATAGAGTGCGTTAAATTTAAATTGAAGAAAGATTCCTAGAAATACCCACCCAAAAACCCTCCAGAATTTTTTCACAAAAAGCTCCTTACTCTATTATAAAAGGTAGGTTTGGCCTAAAATTAAAACTCTACAACTTTAATCTTACCAAAATATTCAATAACAAATACAATTTGTTGTGTTGTTTATATCTTTTATTCAGCTTGATATTTCTTGTGGCTTCCAATAGATTAAGTCTAAAGACCAGTTTCTGATTACCAAACAAGGTATTAAAACTTATCGGCCGGATAGGAGGAAGATTGAGGGCTCATATTTTTCTATCTGAAAATTACATTAAGTGTTGTTAAGGAAAAAATCTCGGAGACTTCTCAGTGAATCGTGGATTATTGATTGTTTTTGAAGGTATTGACGGCTCTGGTAAGAGTACGCAATGCAGAATGCTAGCAGACCTTTTAAATAAAAAAGGAATTGCTAATATTTCATTTGCTGAACCCACGCGAGGAAAATGGGGAATGAAAATCCGCCAGCTTTTAGCGAAAGGTAGAAATGGTATTAGCGCTGATGAAGAGTTGGAGTGGTTTATGAATGATAGAAGAGAAGATGTGGAGCAGAATATTGAACCTGCATTGAGGGCTGGGAAAGTTGTGTTGATGGATCGTTATTATTTTTCCACAGCAGCTTATCAGGGTGCTTTAGGGTTCGATCCACAAGAAATAAAGGCAGAGAATGAAAAGTTTGCTCCGGTTCCAGATCGAGTACTGGTTTTTCATAATTCTCCTGAAAAAAGTCTAGAAAGAATTGAGTCTTCCCGAGAAGGAAAAAGTGCTTTTGAAAAGCGTGACTATTTAATAGAAGTACAGAAGGTTTTTAAAAGTTTCACTGGCTCAAATATACGGTTTATTTCGAGTGATCCATCTTTAGAGAAAGTTCATGAGCAAGTGTTGTGCGAAGTTCAGGACCTTTTTGAGTTAAAACTATGAAACGTTTTGTAATAGCTATAACAGGTGCGAGCGGTGTGTGCTATGGAAAGAGATTGTTTGACTGTCTTAAATCCCAAGCAGAAGTCCATGTGATCATATCTGAACGGGGCGCTGAACTGTTAAATATTGAACTAGGACTTAAGCCCTCTGACTTTAAGGGTGATAATGTAATGCTACATAAGACCACAAAAATCAATACCTCTATTGCCAGTGGTTCATTTCGTGTCGATGGTATGGTAATCGTGCCTGCGAGTATGGGTACCATAGGTAGAGTTGCTGCTGGGGTTTCGGGTAATTTGATTGAACGGGTAGCGGATGTCATGTTGAAAGAAAAACGTAAATTGATTGTAGTACCTCGGGAAGCTCCGCTAAGCACAATTCATCTTAAAAACCTTCTCGCGTTGGATCAGGCTGGCGCCTTGATACTTCCTGCTTCTCCTGGTTTTTATCAGCAACAAAATACGGTGGAAGGTCTTGTAGATTTTGTTGTGGCAAGAATAATTGATCAACTGGGGGGCGAGCAGGATTTGATGCCCCCTTATAAAGTCTGAAAAATCAGGGTGATTTAAAATGATTTATCTGGATAATGCTGCAACCACGTCAATGGATCCAGAAATCATTACTTTGTTGCACGACTGTATGCGCGATCAATTTGCCAATAGCGGAGCGGTTTATGGTATTGGAATTGATGCTAAAAAGAAAATTGAAGAAGCTACAGAAAATATTGCTTTTGCTCTAGGAATTCCTTCATCTCATAATCTTGTTTTCACAAGTGGCGGAACAGAGTCGAACAACCTATTTATAAAAGGTCTTTGTTTCCCAGATAAAAAAATAGCGTATCTAGGTTTAGAACATCCCAGCATCACTGAGACCGTTCTTTCCTTTAAAAAATTTAGCAATGAACCGTTCTCTTTGGTGGAATTTAATAGACAAGGACGACTCGATTTATCATGCCTTCCCTTGTTAAAAGAAAAAAAGACCAGACTTCTTTGTCTTTCGCATGTGAATAATGAATTGGGCACGATAAATGATCCAGTTCTCCTAATAGATGCAATGAAAAAGGAGTCCCCACAAACCCGCCTGTTTTTAGACGGGGTGCAGGCGGTTGGGAAAATCAAATTAAATAAATGCATGTGGGCCGGTTTAGCCGGCTATTCTTTATCCGCTCACAAGTTTCATGGGCCCAAAGGCATTGGTTTGCTTGTTTACGACTCCAATTTGAATTTAGCTCCGCAACTCCACGGAGGAAAGCAACAATTTGGCGTGCGCGCAGGAACCCTTCCGGTTCCATTAATTATCGCTTTTGCACAAGCTATTGAACTGGCAATAGCTAGACAGCAGAAGACGCAGGAACATTTAAAAAAACTACAAGAGCATTTGATTGGGGGGTTAAATAAACTAAAAATACCTATCTTATATAATTCTTCATATGGTGAATTTCAGTCTCCTGCGATTGTTAATTTTAGATTCCCGCCTGTGGAAGCCGAGGTGATGGTGCATCATTTGGAAGAGAAAGAAATATTTGTAGGTATGGGGAGTGCTTGCAGCGCCCATTCCAAAGAACCTTCAAAAATTTTAATGGGAATGGGTTTAACTGAAGAGCAGGCACGTTGTAGTTTAAGGGTGTCTTTTTCTCAGGCCAATACCATTACTGAAATTGAAAAATTTCTTCATGTTTTTGCAGAAGCTTATCAAAAACTTTTACCTACCTTTAAAGATAGAGCTGTTGGTTGATGATTGAAAAAAGAACAATTTTGGTCCGCTATGATGAAATAGGATTGAAAGGCCGAAACAGAAAGTATTTCGAAAAAATACTATTAAAAAATATCAAACGCTCATTGCCGGACGATAGAGACATTGAATATCGAGTTCCCAGGGGACGAATTTTAATCGATCTACCGAAATCTGTTGGGGATGAGATTGTGGATCAATTAAAAATGATTCCGGGAATCGCTTCCTATAGCATCGGAATTTCTGTGAATCCAGATTTTGATGAAATGGCTGCGCTAGGAATACAATGGATCACACCTTTGCTCAAGTCGAAGGGCAAGCTAAAATTTTGTGTAAGAACTCGGCGATCTGCGAAAACCTTTCCGAAGACATCCCCAGAAGTTAATTTTGAAGTCGGTTCTCGAATTATGTCTCAACTTCAAGAGAAAGGTCTTGTGGTGGATATAAAAGAGTCCGAGTTCACTTTTGAAATAGAAATTGGTGCTACTGAGACTATTGTTTTTGATAATAGGCGCCCCGGGTTATGCGGTTTGCCAGTCGGAAGCTCAGGTAATATATTGTGTATGCTGTCCGGTGGTATCGATAGTCCCGTTGCTGCGTACCTGATGGCCTGTCGTGGTTGTAGGGTGCATTTTGTGTTTTTTGATAATCAACCATTTTTGGGTCGTGGGGGTTATGAAAAGGTTTTAAAACTATCGAAAATTATTAACCGCTACCAGGGCAGGGCAAAACTGTTTGTCGTGCCCTTTCAAGACATTCAAGTGGCAATAAGGGATCATTGCAGGGAAGAAAATCGCGTTGTTCTTTATCGAAGAATGATGTACCGAATTGCAGATGCTATTGCAAAACAATATGAAATGCCAGGGTTGGTTACCGGAGAATCCCTCGGACAAGTGGCATCGCAAACTCTGGAAAACCTCTCGGCTGTTACTTGTGTCACTTCTATGAATGTTTTCCGGCCCTTGATTGGCATAAACAAGGAAAGGATCATAAAACAAGCTAAAGAAATCGGCACCTACGAAGTCAGTATTGAACCTCAGCCTGATTGCTGTGCTGTTTTCATGCCTTCCAGTCCTGTCACGCGGGGAAAGATTCCTATTCTCGAAAACGATGAAGAAAAATTTTTATGGAAAGAATTACAAGAAGAGGCTTTGGCCAATATGGAAACGATTAAGGTGGATTGTTTATGATGTTTCTAATTTCTTTACTATCGGTTTTTGCGGAAGTTCTTTTAATAAATCTAGTATTGTTTTCTTTTCCAAGGGATGGATTGTAGAACCCGCGATTTCACTAAGAGGTTCTAGTACAAAACGTCGCTGGGTCATTTCAGGGTGGGGAAGGGTGAGAGTTTCAGAATTAAATATTTTCCCATCGTAATCCAGAATATCCAGGTCAATGATCCTGGGTCCCCATTTTTCCTCTCGTTTTCTGCCAAATTGTTGCTCAATATTTAAAAGATATTGCAGGAGTTCTTCTGGAGTGAGGGAGGTGTTGACCCCGACTGCACCATTTACAAACCAGGGTTGGTCTGTTTTTCCGACGGGTTCCGATTGGTATAGAGAGGAGTGTGCTGTAACTTGTATGGACTCTGAATTGTTTAAAAGTGAAATGGCCTTTTCGCAGTTTTCTGCAGCCAACCCTAAATTAGATCCGACACCAATTAAAGCTTTATGTGTCATTGAGTTTAATCCAAGAAAAAACTCGATCGGTTATTAAAATTCAAACTCAACTTTTTCGAGTCGATTTTTAATTTCATCTATTATTCTTTTTTCCTCTTCCTCACCATCTGCTGCAAAAGTCGCTGAAAAACGAACGTAATGACCGACATTATCCCAGGGGACGGTGGAGATTAACATTTCAGTGATCAGATACTGGGAAAACTCTTCACCATTTTCAAATTTTCTCCCACCCTTTATTCCTTTGGGTGCGGCAACATATAGAAAGAAGGAACCGCCAGGCATTTTAGCGTTAAAACCCACGGAATTCAAAGCATCTACTAATTGACTTAAACGACGTTTATATTTTGCAACCGTTTTTGTGGTGATTTCAGGATGTTCAAGGGCGTATATTCCTGCTTTTTGAATGCCGGCAAATTGTCCAGAATCGATATTATCTTTTACAGCCGCAATTCCTTTTACGATTAGTTCATTACCAACAACAAAGGCGATACGCCAGCCAGTCATATTGTAAGCCTTTGA
>CAZMBO010000031.1:0-1330 GCA_964564655.1 uncultured Nitrospina sp.
TTTTATTCCTGGCTCTAGGCTTGATGTCTAAACCCATGCTGGTCACATTACCCTTCGTGCTCCTTCTGCTAGACTTCTGGCCGTTGAAACGATTTGGTGAAGTGCGTCCTGCCCGTCTGATCTTTGAGAAAGTCCCACTTTTCATATTACTAATCGGATCGTGTGTCGCCACCTTCATAGCTCAAAAAAGTGGAGGGGCCATACGGTTCTCTGAGTTCAGCTCTCTTTATTTTCGAATTGCCAATGCTCTGGTTTCCTATTTTGAATACCTAAGAAATATGCTATGGCCCAGTGGACTTTCAGTCTTTTATCCTCACCCAGGCAATGCATTGCCGATTTGGAAACCTTTAGCGTGTACGATTCTGCTAGTGGTAGTTACCATCTGGGTTGTTAAAGAAATCCGACGAGCCCCTTATCTTGCGGTAGGGTGGTTCTGGTATCTGGGAACTCTGGTGCCAGTGATTGGTATTGTGCAGGTGGGAGAGCAGGCTATGGCGGATCGGTATACATATGTTCCTCTGATTGGTATTTTTATTGCTATTGCCTGGAGCCTACCGGAGCAGATAAAAACTGGAAAAGAAAAACTCCTGCCCATTCTATCAGGAATAGTTATTTCACTGCTAATTGCATTAACTTGGATACAAGTGAGCCATTGGAAAAATAGCATTACACTTTTTAAGCATGCTATCAATGTGACGGATACCAAATATCTTGGTGTTGCCACGATACATGCTTTTCTGGGCGACGCTTACCATAGGGAGGGAGAATTAGATATTGCCATTTCCGAATTCAAAAAATCACTGGACCTTGACCCAGTCAATCTTTATGGCCTTAATAATCTTGCCGCCACCTTAGCCGAGCAAGGAAATTTAAAAGAAGGGTTAATCTATGCTCAAAAATTGGCCCGCTTTCAACCAGACTATACACCTGGTTTGATTACAATGGGAAATATTCTAGAAGAGACCGGGAAGTTGGACCAAGCTCAAATATATTACGAACAAGTCTTGAAACGGGATTCGGATTCTTTTGAAAACTATTTAAACCTTGCCAATATTTTATACAGAAAAGGAGACCTAGAAGGTGCCATCCCTCATTATAAAAAGGTTATTACCCTGAATCCTAATTTGTTGGAAGCACATTATAATCTAGGAAATATTTTCGGCCAACTGGGTCAGCCCATAGACGCAAAAAAGGAATTTGAACAGGCAATCAGGTGTGATGAAAAACAACCTATGCCACATTATGGATTGGGACTCATTCAGCTACAAACTGGAAACTATTTAAAAGCCATCGAAGCATTTGAACAAGCCTTAAGCTTAAACCCAAAGTT
>CAZMBO010000031.1:1430-8156 GCA_964564655.1 uncultured Nitrospina sp.
CCCATGGACGCATTTTCAAGGTTAAGCATGAACCAGATTTTAGAATCAAGATTTGTTTTTAGTTTTGTGGTTTTAGTTTGCTTAAAATCTTTAACGGATCGAGGAGAATGTCTTATTTTATTAAAAAAAACTTTTCGTGAATTAAGAGTTCTGCGAACCGGAAAAATCTTTGGACGCCTGGGGAGGGCATTATTTTTCTTTAGTGCTACTTTGACTGTATTTGGGGTATTTTTTGGTTCATAAAAACCATCTGAATTATTGGCATACTCAAACCTTATCTCTCGTGGTATCGGAAAGCCACGTTTATCGCCTTTATCTAATGCTTCTGTCATTATCAAACTCCATATTGGTGCAGCCGCATGGGCTCCTGTCACTCCCTTCCCGTTTGGCCTTAACATGGATTCATTGTTATCGTAGCCTACCCACACGGAGGTTGTTAAATCGTGGGTGAAACCGGTAAACCATGCATCTCTAAATTTATTGGTGGTACCAGTTTTACCCCCTGCAGGATGCTTGAAACCCATTCTCCTTATTACCCTTCCAGAACCATTATCCATTACCCCCTTCATCATATCCAGTAATGGATAAATATCTGCAGGTTCAAACCTTTTTTCTTCTTCAGCGAAATGCTCATAAAGAATATTTCCTTGATAGTCTTCAATTTTAGAGACATAAAATGGAGCTTTGTATGTGCCAAGGTTGGCAATGACACTATAGGCTGCTGCAAGTTCAAACGGTGAAGCTCCGGTAGCACCTAATGACAATGAAAAGTTTTTAGGGAGAGGGCTTTTAAAACCGAACTTTCTAGCAGTTTTTACAACTTCATTAGGCGTTGTTTTGAAAATAAGTTTAGCAGAAATTATATTAAGCGATTTTGAGAAAGCCTTTTTAAGAACCACCGGTCCCATGTACTCATCATTAAAATTAGCAGGCTCCCATTTTTTGTTATGAGGGAGCTTAAAAACCGTTGGTTCGTCAACAAGAACGGTTCCCGGATGAAAGCCTAACTTTTGCATGGCTGTTAAATAGACAAAGGGCTTAAACGAGGATCCAATCATCCTGTTTGTAGATAGTGCTCGGTTGAATTGACTCCTTCCGTAGTTTTTTCCTCCAAGCATCACACGTATAGCCCCGTTTTTATTGTCAATGGTTACAGCAGCAACTTGGAGTTTTTTCTCTCGTGGAACAATTTTTTTGTCAAGGAACTCCAAATGATGTAGGGCATCTTCTTCCGCTCTTTTTTGCAGCTTACTATTCAGGGTGGTAAATATTCTAATCCCTCCGGAGCTAACAAACTCAGAGCCATAAATGGTGTTTAATTCTTCCAAGACAGCATCAACAAAATATTGATTATTGTTATAGCTCTTTTTTATTTGTTTTAATTCTAATTCTGAGTTTAGAGCATTATTTTTTTGCAGGTTATCTATGAAACCTTCCCGAACCATGCTGGCCAAAACTGCCTTGGCTCTTTTAATTGCGATCTCCCTGTTATTGAGGGGATTAAATTTATTTGGGGATCTGACTGTTCCAGCCAGCATTGCGGCTTGAAGTAAGGTGAGTTTGCTTGAGCTTTTACCAAAATAAATCAAGCTGGCTTCATTAATACCGTAGGCGCCGTTTCCAAAGTAGATTTGATTACTGTAAGCCTCCAGGATAGCTGACTTAGTAAAAGACGATTCCATCTGCAAGGCAATTAGTAGTTCCTTAAATTTCCTGACCCAGCTCTTTTCAAAGGAAAAAAAAAGATTCTTAGCCAGCTGTTGGGTTATCGTGCTTCCCCCTTGAGCCAGTCTTCCTTTTTTAAAGTTAACGAACATGGCTCTTAAAAAAGCAATTGGATCTATCCCGGAATGGTTAAAGAACCTGCGATCTTCAACGGCCAAAATAGCATTTTGAAATTCCCGGGAAATCATATTCAACCTAATTAAATTTCTGGGTCCTATTGTTTTTAATAATTCTCCATCATTCGAATATATTTCTGTTGGAGGCCTGTAGTTTATATGGGATAAGTTTTTCGGCAACTGGGGAAGGTCATCTTCAACGTAAATGTAGCCTGCTATAAAAATAGTCATTAACGTAACGATGCATAAAAATATGCTCAGTCCTAATATGCTCAAAACTTTTAGAAATTTTTTCATTGACTGGCATTAATATGAAAGCTTCCTGTCAAGCTTAAGCTGAGAATTTATATTCTCTTTTACAAATTTAACCTGACCTGTTTGTTCATTCGCCATACTGGCGTGAGTGCGAAAAATTGATTCCATGAGAAGGGATCGCTCCTCCACGGAAATTGATTCAAAACTATCCAACTTGTCTGTAAGCCGGCTTAAATCGAGTTTAGCCATTGAATACACTTTTCCATTGTCTGGGTTTGACCAGTAATTAGTTATTTCTGCTTCCATCATAATAGTTGCTGTGCCTTTATCCAGAGAACTGCCCAACCGATCTCTATTTAAATCAGTTATTGAATTGTTTAAATTTGACTCTGAAACTTCTTTCGCGAGCCGTTCCAAGTAGGAAGTTAAAACTTTTGTTAGTTCATCACGAGCACGGTCCTCTGAGAGATTTTTTCTGTCTAAGATCATTTCTTCCTTGTTTGCTGATCCCAGGCCATAAAAAACAGCTTTCCCTGAAGAATCCTTATAAACACCACTTGTAAGGGCAGTCCACTTGGGAGCCAGAGTCTTAATCCCAGCAGAAGGCTCTTTAATCGTATTTGGAAAATTTTTTGAAGTTGAAGAACAAGCTGCTATTGCTACTGCGAGAAATAAACCTATTACTTTATGTTTCATTTTGAGCTCCAGGATTTAAAATTTGGGTGAATTGGTGAGGTAGCAAACATTTCTCTTGAAGCTTTAAAAATATCTTTTTTGAGAAACGGGAGGTTCATCTAGAACTATTGAGGGTCGTTGTATAACATTCTAAATGGCCACCTCACCAACTCGAGGAACGACTTTGATAATTATTCTGATTTTTTTACGAGGTAAAAAGGGAACCATTTTTCTCCGTCAGGTGTAGACCATGTACCCTTTATCTCACCTCCCGGTATAATTTTTCCTTCTAATACGCCTGCTTTTTCACCTTCTTCATATTCCGTTAAAAGAAATGCACCCTCATGGTCAATGGTTCCGTAAATCTTATTTTCTTTTTCAAAGGTATTTACTAGTGTGCCACTCAAGATATTGTCTTTCCGCGTGAAAGCCATTTGGAATAAATACTTTCCATTTATTGCTCCCACATAGCTCAGGGTTGGTATCTGTTTTTTATAACCAAGTTGCTGATCTTTGATTTTCATGTTGTATCCCCATATCAGGGTGACAAATATACCTGCCACAATTAGTATTTCTACAGTCCACTTCATAATCGCCTCATTGACTATTTGGGATATTCAAAAACCCAATCACTAGCCCAGGTTTTCTTTTCTTTCTTGTGTGCAATTAACTTTTTTTCAGTATTTGAAGACGGACTAGGAGTAACATCGGTCTTCTCCTCTGATTTTGAAGGCAGGTTGGTTGGAATGGAATTATCCTTGGGGTCAGTAAAAGTGTTTTCTTTTATAACGGGATCCTCTATTAATTTATTTTGAACGTTATTGATTGCAATTAGATCGGTTTTTTCTTGCTTATGGTGAGTTTCAATTGTGTTTTCTGTGGTTGATTCTTTTTGGTCTATTTGTTTTTCTATCGCAGGAGCAACAGGTTCGCTGGATAAATCAAGTTGGGGCTTAAGATTGACCGTAAGGATACTTGAGGTTTGGTGGGCGGTACCGGGACTTTTGCCGCTGGGTGTTTTTGAAAGGTTTGAGGAGGAAACAGTTGGAGAAACAATTGAGGCTTGGTTTATATTGGTTTTGGCAGGACTTTCAGCCTCATCATCTGAGCTTAAATGCAGAGAAGCAACCGATTTAACTTCGTTATTATCAGTGTACTTTTCCTTGAATTGATCAAGTTTTTCACTAATCCGTTCAATGCCCTCCTGGCCAAATCTTTCTACATGAGCTTTTTTTGCCAGAACCATGTACCGAACAGAATTATCTCCGTCTTTCAGGCTGTCATAGGCAAGAGCAAGGTTATAAAAGCTGTCCGGGTCATTTGGATCAATTCTCTGCGCCATTTGATAACTCTCAATAGCCTTAGCCGTATCACCCATTTCTTCATAGAGAACACCGAGGTTATTGTTTGCCTTGGCATACTTTGGATTAACTCTAATGGACTCTAATAAGGAGTTTTTGGCTGCCGAGTAGTTCTTCTTTTTTAGGTAGGCCAAACCTAAATAGTTATAAGCTCGTGCATATTCCCGGTTTGTTTTAATAACATCTTTAAAATCATTGATTTTTTCTTGGTAGTTTTTCGCGTCGGTATAAATATCGCCAAACAAGAAAGGACCAACTGTATAGTGTGGATCAACTTCCAGTGCTTTTTTAAACTGTTCGATCGCCTGATCATATTTTCCTAGTTTTAAGTAGATAACACCAAGATCATTAAGAGATTTAATATTCCTGTAATCCTTCTCAATGTTTTCTTTCAGTTTAATGATTTCATTTTGGGTTTCTTGTTGTGTCAACTTAAGACCAGTCTCAGACCAGCCTGGGGCCGAGTGAAGAATTATTAATCCTGCGGTAACTAGTAATGCTTTTCTTGGATTTTGCATGATATCCCCTTTGTTATTGAATAGAATTTGCAATTCCTTATTCATAGTCTTATTAGAGTTCCTTTGGTTTTCAGCGGATTGGCCGAACGTTTGGCCGGTTTGTTTTGGCCTTCCATCATTCCGAGTAATGCATCAGCGTGTTCTAATGCAGACAGGGCAGCCTGTTCTGGAGAAAGGCGCAACACTTCCCGCTTAATAATGATTGCCTGCATTACCATGACTGCAATGGCGTCCCTTCTTGTTAAGTTGTCTTGCATTCTGTTTCCTTTCGAACTTGAAAATGTTAAGCAGATTTATTCATTAGAAGGTTTTGGATCGATACAACAAGTGGTTACTTGTCCTTGGAACTTTGGTGATCTCGATATCGTCAAAGAGGGTGGGCAGGTCCATCATCTCTAAGGTCGATTTAATTTTGTTGTTGATCCCAATTACCTTAAAAGATGTATTCATTTCTTCACTCACCCTTATACTGTCAACAAGTAATGCAACTGCAGTTGAGTCAATTTTTTCTACCCGGGTAAGATCGATGATTACATTCTTCTTTAATTCTTTTAATGCAACCATAATCCTTTCCCTTAATTCTTGATTACGGTAACTCCCGAACTCTCCCTCCATCCGAAAAACGATGGTATGGCCATTTAATGTTGTTTCCCTGTAAGACAATTTTTCAAAATTAATCATGGATAATTTCCTTTCTTTAAGAGTAGGAAGTTCGGGTTTCTTTTCTATACCCTTATAGTTCGAGATCTCGGTGAATCTGGATTTTTACTTGTAACGATGAGATTGCTGGCGAGTTTTAAATCTAAATGCGGGGATATGCTAAATAGAGAAGGAGGTTGACCTTGTTCGAGAATATTACTCTCTCGAACCAAGATACTTTAAAAAGAAAATAGCCCCCGAGCATAGTTGCTTCGGGGGCTGCATTACAATCTAGGGAAAAAACTAAGATTTAGTAGTTGATGATTTTTAGAACCTTTTTTTCATCCCATCCAAAATTTTCCACCCCAACATTTATGGCGGCAACAAGAACGTCGGGTAACTCATTTGAATCGTCATCATTATTGAGTTGCCTGACTTTGCTAATCAGTTTATTTTCGTCAAGGGGTAGAAATGGTTTCTCAATCTCAGAGAAAGATACTTTATGATCCCGGGATGGTGAAGGTTGTACGATAAACTTGAATCGTCTTTCACCATTATTCCCGAGAGTGGCATAGTCATAAAGCTTATAACCAAGTGGAAACTCCCAGGCGAACTCGTTTCTGAAAAATGCCAGTAGCTTTTTGTTTAGTTCATCCAGTAGTTTCCATTTAGCGTCATATTCCCTATTTTTTTGCCTGTTGGCTTTACTTCCATCCGGATAGAAATATGCAGTCCCGAATTCGAATGTGTAGGGATCAGAAGATAAGATATCAATGAACATTTTCCAGGTTTTTGTTTCATTACTCCTGAAACCCAGCTGGCTGTATTTGTATTCAACAGGTTTTCTTTTAGGAAGCTCGATAAGAATAGTCGAGTCATTTTCAAAGCTTATTTTTAACCGGGCGACCTTGTCTTCCAGTTTTCGAACAGCTTCCGGTGAAAAATTTCTATCAGAGCCTTGTTGCGAGTTAAAAGGTTTCGTGTCCTGCAAATTTTCAATGGAAACAATATTCCTCAGTACTTCTATATTTTTGGATATTAGATTGGCCAGATCACTGCGATCGAAATTTGGGTCAGAAAAAGCTTTCATTTTTAGATTTGCCATATGTAATTCCCCAATAAAGGTTCAAATTTGTAGAGCGGATCTATCCTGCTCTATGTGTTTGACTGTCTGGGTTAATTACAGGGATTTGGGTGGGGGACTTGTCGCGCTTGTGATGTGGGAAGAATAATTATCGAGAAAAGCTGCCAACTCAGTTCCATTTCCGCCTGTAGCATCTACATGTAGACTGTTAGAGTGAAGATATGTTGGGCTTGTCGGGGGATCAAAGCTTGCCTGGCCTCTAGTCTGTCCTCTGGTCTGGATCATATCACTGGAGTATCCGAGACTGGAGGAAAGCCACCGGACAAACTTCTCGAAGGTTTTAAAAACCAGGG
>CAZMBO010000031.1:8256-9351 GCA_964564655.1 uncultured Nitrospina sp.
TTTCCAGGATAAATCAGGTCCGGATTATCAAGGCCATTGATCAATGCCAACTTTTTAACGTCAGCATTGCACTGTTTAGCAATTTGCCAGAGGCTTTCATTCTTCTGAACAGTATGGTTGATATAATTGGATAGCTTATAAGCAAGGCTGCCTTGAAAAACCTCCATTCTTGAATTGGCGAAAGAAAACTCGGTGATGAACAGGGGCATCAGGAGAAAAGTCAAAAACGTCCTAATTGAGATTGCTTTCATTTAATCAAAACCTTTTAAAAATAAAACTACTATTTAAAAGTACAATTTTTTTTTGAATTTTTCTACTGAAATAGGACTAAAATAAAATTAAATTTGGTTAATCTTGTTCGAGAAGTATTTCTAGGCTTATTTAGTGCTTAGTAAAAGAAATTCTTTTAGTTTGAATGCTAACCAGTCCCACCCATAACTTTGGTAAAAAATATGATGCAGTGGTTTTTAATATCCATCTCGCTTTGCATCTTTTCTCCCATTTATACATTTGCTCAAACAGAAAATGATATGGCATCGATACCTTCCGGAAAACTAAAGGTTAGAACAGAACATGGCGGCAAAGAAATATTCGTTGAAAAGTTTTTTATGGATCGTTTTGAGGTTACTCAAGAATCTTATGAAAAAATTATTGGAACGAATTTGTCATTTTTTAAAGATAATCAACGCCCTGTTGAAAAAGTTAACTGGTTTGAAGCGATGGAATATTGCCGACGTATTGGAAAGCGTTTGCCAAGTGAGTGGGAATGGGAATGGGCTGCACGCTCAGGAACTAAATCAAAATTTTACTGGGGAAAAGGAGACCCAAAATTGTACGGTTGGTTTAAAGAAAACGCAGAAAAAAAGACTCACCCTGTAGGTAAAAAGCTTCCAAACTCCTATGGTTTATTTGATATGGCAGGAAATGTTTGGGAGTGGACGGATAGTAACCGTATAACAACTGGAGGGAAAGTACTTAAAGGAGGGTCCTGGCGAAATTCAATGCAATCTATGCAATCTTCTAAGTGGATCACAAGTTTGCCAATACATAGATTTCATTATGTAGGTTTTCGTTGCGTTCGTTAAAGCGTAAAAA
>CAZMBO010000031.1:9451-17259 GCA_964564655.1 uncultured Nitrospina sp.
GTACGTGAAGAAGTTTACCGAAGCAGGTATGGCCTTGCTCGCACTCGGGATAGTTATGCAAGTCCTTTTTGGTAAAGCTGTTCCGTTTGTGGGAGGGGACATTGTCGGTAATATCACAGCTATTGTTGGAACGCTTGGTGCGCAGGGTGTGGTTGGCCTTGCTGCTGTTGGAGTGATTTATGCTATTTTTAATAGATCATAAATAAACACTGCCATGAAGCGACTGTTTTTCAGATTTACCATTATTTGCTGAAACTACAGTCGTTTCATGGCACATATCTGCCGTGATGACTTATGTTTACGTTAGTAAATTTTAATCACTCATCCACTCTCTCCTCGCTCTCCTCTTTTTCTTAAAGATCAAGTAACCTCCTAAACTTTACATTGACAGACATCAGTTTCTCTATTTATGGATGGATTAAGATATTTTATGTTATCTGTTAGTAGCAAGGGGGTATTACAACGGTTTGATACTAAAATATAATTTATAATCTCGAACAAGACTGTGTGTATGGCAGGTGTAAAATAAAATTGAAAAGCTGATTACCTGTAAAGGCTCATAGTTTTCATCTGGTGGCGGTGCTACAAATTTTTATCACCCTAACCAAGTTACAGAGCTTAAGAAGAAATTAAAGAATAAATAAACACATTAGAATTTACAGTGAGGATCTTATGTTAGAAATCCCTGCCATTTTGCTAACTTGTGTAGCCATATTTGGTTATATAAATTACCGCTACCTAAAACTTCCATTGACCGTAGGCTTAGCAATAATAGCTTTGCTAAGCACAATGTTGATAACGCTTATTGATAATGTTGCGCCACACTTAGGCGTTTTAAGTGTATTAAGACATTTGTTAGAAAATATTGATTTTAATAGAACTCTAATGGAAGGGATGTTGTGTTTTTTGTTGTTTGCGGGGGCTTTGCATATAAACTTTGATGACTTATTGAAATCTAAATTCCATGTAAGTGCTCTAGCTAGTTTTGGTGTTCTAATATCAACTTTAATTAATGGGTTCGGCTTTTATTTATTAACACAATTTTTTGGGTTTAATTTAGATATCATTACTTGTTTTCTTTTTGGTGTAATTGTGTCACCGACAGACCCTGTTGCAGTTATGTCAGTTTTGAAACGCATAAAAATACCTACCCGACTTAAAACAACTATAGCAGGAGAAAGCTTGTTTAATGATGGTTTTGTCGTTGTTCTATATTCAATTCTAGTAACAATAATATTTGGAGAATCGACAAATCAACAAGAGTCAATGAATGTAGTAAAAGTTATCAGTATATTTATGCGGGAAGCTGTTGGCGGAGCTATTTTAGGTTTAATTGCAGGTTATTTGGCATTTATTTTATTAAAGAAAATTGATGATTATATTATTGAAATTATAACAACTCTTGCGCTCGTAACGGGTGCTTACAGCTTATCATCATACCTTCATATCTCTGGGCCTATTGCAATGGTTGTTTCGGGTATTTTTATTGGGAATACTGGTTTACAACTTGCTATGAGCGAATCAACAAGAGAACATGTTACTAGTTTTTGGCACCTAATTGATGAAATATTAAATGCAGTTCTTTTCGTATTAATTGGTTTTGAGATCATAATGCTGTCAAATGTAAAGGAGGTTATCTTAATTAGTTTATTTTCTATTTTAGTTTCACTATGTGGTCGCTGGTTAGCAGTTTTCATTCCAACAAAATGTTTGAATATTTTTGATAAAAAAGATAAAGGTACTGTTACCATATTGACTTGGGCGGGGCTTAGGGGCGGCATTTCCGTTGCCTTAGCACTTGCATTGCCAACAAATATTGATAAACCAATTATTTTAACAGCTACTTATGCTGTGGTCCTTTTTACAATAATAATTCAAGGGTTATCAATCGAATATTTAATTAAGTATGTATATAAAGAAAGGCAAGACTCTTAATAGTGGACAATTCTTCAGCCCCAAGGCTTTCCAAAACTACAGATTCTCAAGCTAAGTCCATCCGTCCCTCAAAAATATTATTAGGAATCTTTTTTATTGCACTGGCTATACGCCTGTGGGGGGTGACCAATCCTCTATTAGATTTTCATGCCTGGCGACAGACCTTGACCGCTACAATTGCTTATAATTTTTATGCCGATGGAATGAACTTTATCACTCCTAGGCTAAACATGATAGATTCAATATTTCATTTTGAATTTCCTCTTTATACCTATCTCGTTGCACTTCTATATAAAATTTTTGGTTTTGATGAAATTTTAGGCCGTCTAGTAGCAATTGCCTTTAGCATGGGCTCGATCTGGTTTCTTTATCTTTTAGGAAAACGCTATTTCGACGAAACTTCCGCCCTTGTGGCTTGTGGACTTTTTGCTGTACTCCCTTTCAGTGTTTATTACTCGCGTACCTTTATGCCCGAGTCAGCCATGATTTTCTTCTCCATTTCAATGGTATATATGTTTGCCCGTTGGCTCGATACCAGAAAATGGAGCCACTTTATTCTTGCTTCACTTTTTTCAACACTCGCCTTTTTGGTTAAACTTCCGACTCTCTATATGGGAGCGCCCCTCCTATTCTTGGCTTGGAACAAATTTCGAGGAAAAATTTTCTACCAGCCCTTATTGTATATATTTGTAATAGCAATCCTGATTCCCCCTACGCTCTGGTACAGCTACATTGCCAGACTCCAGTTTGAAACCTATGGGGGCTCCAACGTTTGGTTGGATATGCTAAAAGACTATGAAGTTCTCTTTACCCTTAGGTATTGGAAACTTATTTTTGTGACCCGACTGATCGAAAAAATGTTCGCTTTCACCGTTTTCCCTTTTGTAGTCTTAGGGATGAGAGCATATACCTCAAACAAGGAAAACCATGTCCTTCATATTTGGTTCTTTTCCATCTGTTTATATTTTGTAATTGCTGCCAAATATAATTTTATTCATGAATACTATCAAGTACCGATAATTCCAGTTGGATGCCTATTTGCAGGAAAATTTATAGCGGACTTTTATCGAAAGAATACTTCAGGGGATGGCTACAAAAGTGGAAAGCTCTGGCTCGTAACACTCATGATTATCTTTATTCCCATTCATTCTATTTACAAACTTAATGGTAGATTAAATTATAATGACACCTGGTTAGAAATCAGTGCTGCAGTTCAACAAAAAACAGTAAGAACAGATCGCTTAATTTTGGAAGAGGCGGTTTCAAATCCTAGAATTTTTTATTACAGTCAAAGAAAAGGTTGGGGATTCTCAATATTTGATAAATTAAAGCCTTTAACGCCCTCACGTTTGGAAGCTCTCATTAAAAAGGGCGCCACCCACTACGTTATGGCCTCTAAACCTAATAAAATTAACCCTGAAATGCATTCTTTCCTGAAATCAAACTACCAACTTATACTTCAGGAAGAACATGTCACTATTTTTAAATTAAGTGAGAATTGAAATATAAATCATGGCAACTGCTAAATATTCTTAAGGACAATTATGACCTACGCTGGATTCTAATAATAGGAGCAGGTGCATCAACCAAGCTTAAGGCATACTAACTCCCCATATTTAACCGCTGACGCAAACCTTCAAATATTTCCCGCATAATCCCTTCCATATTGTATTGGTAATTCCAATCAGGGTAGTCTGCTTTAAATCGGCTTACATCACTGACCCACCAAATATGATCTCCAAAGCGGTTTTTGTCTTCATAATCCCACAAAAGAGTATTACCTGAAATGTCTTCACACATCTTGATAGCCTCAAGCATAGAACTATTACTATATCGACCACCTCCAATATTATAAACTTTTGCAACCTTTGGATTTTTATAGAAATGGTATAATGCCCTCACAAGGTCAATGCTATGTATATTGTCGCGAACCTGCTTCCCTTTATACCCAAATACGGTGTATGGTTTTTTCTGCATAGTACATATCATCAAGTAGGAAAGAAAACCATGCAACTCCGTCCCTGAATGAGCGGAACCTGTTAGGCACCCACCTCTAAAACAAGCTGTTTTTAGCCCAAAATATCTCCCGTACTCCTGCACCAATAGGTCTCCTGCCGCCTTAGAAACACCAAATAAACTATGGTTGCTTCCATCAATACTCATAGATTCATCGATCCCATTTTTATAAAATTGATGGCTGGGGTTCAATTCCCATCTTGTTTCAAGTTCTTCAAGAGGAAGAGTATTAGCAATATCCCCATAAACTTTATTCGTAGACAAGTGGATGAAGACCGCTTCCGGACAAAACTTCCTGACCATTTCAAGGAGAACCAGAGTTCCGTTAGCATTAACAGAAAAATCTTTTATGGGATCTTTTGCGGCCCAATCATGCGAAGGTTGTGCAGCTGCGTGAATAACCAAATTAATCTCTTTTTCATACTCGCCAAACAAACCTCCCATTTCTTGTTCAGAACGAATATCTAAAGAGTAATGGAGGAAATCAGGAAACTCATCTTCCAATTGCATCCGATTCCACTCTGTTGAGGCTTCGTCGCCAAAAAACTTCTTTCGCATATCATTATCAACACCAATAACACGCATGCCTCTCTCAGAAAAAAAACGAACGGCTTCTGAACCTATTAATCCGGAAGAACCTGTAATGATTACTGTTTCCAATTTGCTCTCTAATCAAGTCTTAATAGTTGATTTAACAGAAGGGTGAAGAACAATCCGCCTACCCATCCACTTTCTAAAAACTAGCCGAAATAATACTAGAGAATAATTCGGCCCGGTGCTCATTAAATTAAAACTTGAAAAACCCATATCTACTGAACGGTTGATCCATGAAATAGGTACTTCCTTCACCTTAAAACCAAGCAAGATTGGTTGCAAACCGGTCTCAGCATTAGCAGCAAAATCATTAGATTCTAAAACTAAACACTTCAGCACCTCTTTTCGCATTAACTTAAGATTATTAGTGACATCTCGGAAATGCCTCCCCAATAAAATGTTAGCTATAATATGAAATCCTCGGTTGGCCAGAATTTTAGTGAAAGCATAATTTAAAAGCACGCTGTCCCGCGAAAATCGGCTGCCTACCGCTACATCTGCTCCATTAGCAATAGCATCAAATAACCCGGTAAGTTCAGGAAGCAAATGTTGAAAATCACAATCCATAGTGAGGACAAAATCCCCATTTGCCGCATCAAAGCCATCCCTCAAAGCACGACCAACTCCATTGGGCATATTCCGACGAATCAATTTAATCCGCGAATCTTCAAGCGCTAAACTCTCAGTTACTTTCGCAGTTCCATCTCGACTATTATCATCGACAACGATGATCTCTTTAATATAATCTCCGTAACAAGCTTGCAGATTCTCAATTAATGGAAGAATATTTAATTCTTCATTTCGGCTAGGAACCACCACTGACAGTCGACCCTTAAAACAATCATGCAGAGCCAGGCTGGACATGGAGCGTTTCCAATTTTCCTCTGCTGGTTTTTGCGCCCAGATAAACAATGACCCCGCAAAGTTTCTCACATAAGGAAAATTCTCCAGAATCAAACTAAGATTTTGCATTGGCCAAAGTAGTATTTTCGGGAGCGGAGGAAATAGAAAATCATAAGGAAGGATTTTTATTTTAATATAACCTATCTCAGAAAGTAGGGATGACAAATCAATGCGGTTTAAATATTGATTTTTTTTAGCCCTTTTAAAAAAGAAAAATAGTTTCGAAACTAGTCTTTTGACCTTGTGATAAGGGTTCCATGGGTTTGGATCAAACAATAGAATTTGTCCCCCCGGTTTTAATAAACTCTTTAATTCAGATAATAACATTCCAGCGTTTTCGTCCGTCAATAATTGGTATCCAACAATAAAATCAAAACGGCGCTCACTGAGTTTTCCGGAGAAACTGTCTAAATGGATTCGTTCAATATTTTCAGGGAAACAGCCATGCTGGTTTCCTTCATACATTTCTTTATTAAAAATAGCAGCGCAGATGGGGTTGCGGTTTCCATTTGCTGCAGAAATTTCTCGGGTCCACTGACAAGAACCTGAACCTACTTCGAGAAGGCTGTTTTCTGGAAATAGATGAAAAAGGTGGCGCACCATTTGAGCTCGCCATTTCAAACGAACAGGAAGAAAATAATCAACATTTTTCCAATAATCTTCTCTTAACCGTTCTTGTCTTTTCAGCGATTCAATCAGATCCATTTCAAACCATTTATCATTAATAACCTAATTCAAATGTTATACATGGAAAACTTAGGTAAGACAGAATATAAAGCATTAGATTTAGAAGGATCAAGCCCTCTCGAAGGGATCAGCTCTTAATCAGCTTACTTCTCATTATTGTCAAAGCGTCTTTAAAAAATGATTTGGCCATTTTATTAGATTTGTTGCTAGATGACTCTCTTCCCATATCTATTATAAGTTGAATGATTCTACTTGGTTTGCGCAAAAAATGGATTACATAAAATAAAAACACACCGAAGTTAACCATCAAGGAAAGCTCCATGTCTCCGAATCGAGAATTATATGAAGTTTTCTTGGCCCCAAAATCCTGAAAAGTAAACAAACTCATCAAGTATTTATCATCAAACTCAGTAATAACACCTGCCCTTTGTAGCGCCTGAAAGGATTCAGTATTGGGTTGAGGAGAATATGCATTGAGGTTGACGTTAGTAAAACCAATCATAGCGCATTTAACGATGGCTCCGTACGTCCTTAAAACGCTCCGGTAGTCATCCTCAGGAAACCCAATTATGAAAAAACATCCCACATTAATTCCTGCTTTTAAGGCACAACGTGCAGAATCAAACATCTTGGGTAAACTGACTTTTTTCTTTATCGCCTTTAATATACGAGGGTCACCCGATTCTGGAGCAAAAGAAAACTCGTGGCAACCTGCAGCCTTTAATTTTGTGGCAACCTCAAAATCAATACCTTCACTACGGGTTCCCGATGGCAATTGAAAAGTGATTTTCATGTCACGCTTGAGTATTTCGTCACAAAAGCTGATTATCCAATCGCTACGAACAATGGCTGTGAGATCTTCAAACTGAAAGTCAGTGACATTATACTTTTTTTGATAATCCTGCATCTCGTCTACAACCAGTTTATAATCTCTTGGAATCCATTCTGTGGTCCACATATTCGGGCTTGTGCAGAAGGTGCAAGAAAATGGGCAACCGCGTGTCGCCAGCATGGGCATGAACTTACCTTGAGAGGATCCATGGGGTTGATTGACTTCATGATATTTCTCAATATCAAATAAATCCCATGCCGGCTTTGCTATGGAATTAATATCTTTCATTCTATTTCGGCGGGGATTCACTCGAAATGTATCCCCAGACTCCCTATAAGCTACTCCAGCAACATTCTGCAATGGCAAGCCCTTCTCGACATGCTCTAACAATTGAACAATCGTTTCTTCCCCTTCCCCCAGAACAACGCTATCCAAAGGAGCTTGCTCTAAAGAATCCTCGGGGAAACCCGTTACATGCTCACCCCCCATTAATATGTGCACATTTGGAAATGACTTACGAATTTTGCAAACCAATTCCCGCACATAAACCCAGTGAGAAGTAAACATACACCCCAAACCAATAACCTGGATATCGGAGGGGATACGCTCAATAATTTGTTCTTGAGTCAATCCTCTTACTCGAATTTCATCTTTAAATATATGGTAATTTCTAGGTGCAGAACCAGGTCCGTCCACAACAATGACATCATGACCTTCTTCACGTATTGCAGCCGCTATATATGCTAAACCAATAGGTGGCATGCTGATTGTGGAAACGAAGTTCGTCAGAGAGACAAACTTGGGAGGTTCTATCAGGCAGATTTTCATAGATTACTTGGTT
>CAZMBO010000032.1:0-16943 GCA_964564655.1 uncultured Nitrospina sp.
CATTCTTTGATAAAAAATAAAATGCGCGAAACAGGAGCCTTGTTAGCTGGAGAAATGAGCGGACACATATGCTTTGCAGATAATTATTATGGTTTTGACGATGCCATTTTTGCAGCATGTAGAGTTCTACAAATTGTCGCCCAATCGAACACAAAGGTTTCTGAAATGCTTGCTGACCTTCCCGAAACGGCTTATACACCTGAGATTCGAATTGATTGTCCTGATGACCAAAAGTTTAAAATTGTTCGTGAGCTAAAAGAAATTTTTCGGGAAAAATATGAAGTGATAGATATCGATGGAGTTCGCGTCAACTTTGGTGATGGGTGGGCTTTGATTCGGGCTTCTAATACACAACCTATTTTAGTTTTTCGGCTTGAAGCTGTCACCAAAGAAAGATTGAAAGAACTGGTTGCGGTCATAAAAGAACAAACTGACAAATATAAATCTGTTATTCAGTTCGATTACGAGCCGTGATAAAAAAAGTTGTTACCCGTAAGATGCCTTTAAAGAATGAGCCCGTTTTTCTTAAGCCATTTTTCCGTGTTGAACTTTTTACTAGAATATTCCTGGAACTCGATTTCTTTTTTGGAGAGTTGCCGCCCATCGATGAACTGCGATTTCTTTAGAGGTTTTCTGCTAGCGCGTTTTTTAGGAGTAGGTTGTTCTTCTGTGAGTTCTTCTTCAACTTCCAAATCAAATGAGTCGGTCAACACTTCCATCTTCAGTACAAGAACCATAAAACTTTTTGGGCAGATTTCTTCATTTTTTTGAATTTCTGCAACGATTTTTTTCACCTTAGGTGACGCCATTACCGCTTCCGTAATAGCCTTAGATAATTTTTCAAAACTGCGCTCAGCCCCATCGGATTCACTCACAAAATCCCCCTTTCGATTTCATAAAACGCGAAAATTTTTAAATCATTTACACATATCTAACCTTAAACCCACAAAAATCTCTTGTCAAGGAGACCTTTGTAAAAACATAAAAATGGAAGATCAGTTATAATTTACTCTCTTGAGCTTGCTTTCACTTAAGAGATTAATGCTTTATGGGTTTTTCTCAAAAAATTTTATCCTCTCCGTCTCTAGTATGGGTTTTGGCGGCAATGGGGTTTTACCTAATCAATATTTTTATGGGTTTATTTATTGGTTTTCAAAAGAAAACAATCCAAAACCTTAGAATTCACAAATACCTTTTTTATTCAATCGCATTTTGTCTTATATATTTCCTGATTATGAATCAGACACACCATGAAAATATGTGGATAGATTATGTAGTGGTATTTTACGTTGTTGCATTCGTACCTTTTAGTAAGCGTTGGGATACTTTGGCGCACGCCCTTATTGCCGTGGTCGGCTTCACACTGTTACCACTTCTTATCGTCATTCAGATATAGGTGTGGAATAAAATGTTGCCAAATATTTTTCATCACCAAGTAAAAGGGGACGGGACGCTGACTAAAAAGGAGAGAAGAGATTGGTCTATAGATCAGTCGGCTATGGCGGCTTTGACGGTAATATCACCGTAGACTTTAATCCGACAACCGAGTTTCTGATGGTCTTCTAGCCGGTGAATTTTTTCAAAGAAGGTGCGCCCATTAACGTTTTCCATTGGTTCAACCTCTACAACACATTTGGCGCATAAGCCACTACCCCGGCAATTGAGAAATTTGTTGAAGCCTTTATAAACCTCGGCATCATTATAAAGAGCTGCCTGCCGTAAATTTGCACCATAACCTGCTTTAAACTCGTAAGTTTCATCAGTTTCGGTGTTAATGACTTTTATCTTTGGCATGATACACCCTTTACATATATTGTTTTTAGAGAGCGCTATTAATGCCCGAATAACAAGGCAATGTCAATCCTAATCTCAATTTGGTTGCTATTCCTTAAAGAGCAATTATATAGAATAGTTATGGCCTATAAGAATTTTCTTTTCTTTCAAGTAGTTCTGAATTTTGGTCGATGCTTCTTTTGCATTCTGGGCTTCATCAAGCGAAATTAAAATATCCGGTTCGCCAGCAGGTTTTGAACTGACCTGTATTTCTATCACTTGATATGGATTTGCCAATAACTTGAGGTCTTCCTGATCTTCTTTGTGAAAAGCATTTGACGTAGAAATCACCACATGCCCGGCATCGAGAAACAGTTTAGCAACTTCGCCCAGTCGCCTTGCAGATTCTTCTTCGGAACTTCCTAAATCAGCAGAGACTCCTAAATTCACATTTCTCCGATCCAATAAATAGCTTTGAAAATTGTTCTGAAAAAGATTTTGCTCCAACGTTCTTGCCAGCGGCCCTTTTCCTGATCCTGGTTCGCCGATGATGAGGATTAGTGCAGCTCTGTGCCCGTTTCGATAAGCTCGTTCTTCTGGTTTAATATCGCTTTTGATCCAGTTGAAATCGCGGGTACGAACTTCATCTCTAAGCTTATCTTCTTTTGTAGTGGGGCTATAGGTGGTTATTATCCCACCACCACAAACATCGTATTCATCTACCAAAACAAAACGTCCTGTGGTCGCGATAGAGCCAAAAAGATCGAAAGCCACAGGTGATCTGGTTTTTAAAGTAAGTTCTGCAACATCATTTTTGGTAATGTACTCTTGATTTCTGAGCGTTTCTAAGGTGGAGGCATCAATTGCTTTTTTAAATTCATGGACTTCACATTCCACTTCTTGCGTGTTGAGCTTAATCGTAAATTGTCGCCCCTTTTCCAATTTACGTTTCCCCATCCAGAAAACGTTTGCATCAAAAGTTGTGGATACGATGGGTAGCTCGTCCATCAAGGTGCAAACGTCTCCACGCTCAACAAAAATCTGTTCATCTAAGGTGAATCCGATGGATTCTGAAGAGGTTGCACTATTAGGTTGTTCGGGAACACTCCATGATTCGATTGTTTTAACTACGGCTTTTTTGTTCGAAGGCGAGAAGATAACACGGTCTCCTACCTTGATTTTGCCCGCTTCCACGCGCCCAGCAATTATTCTCCGTTCGTCAAATTTATATACATCCTGCACTGGAAAGCGGAAAGGAAGATGATCGGGTCTCGGCTTTTTCTCGAACTGATCGAGCATATTTAAAACAGTCGGCCCTTTGTACCAGGGCATTTCGTCTTTGAGCTCGGCTATATTTGTACCCAGCTTTGCTGAGACAGGGATGAACTCTCTTGCTTCAACGCCTAAAGATGCTAAAAAGTTGGAATATTCTGCTTTGATTTTGGAATAAACTTTTTCATCGTACCCCACCAGATCCATTTTGTTGATGACCACCGCTACCTGGGTGAGACCCAATAGTTTGAGAATATAACCATGGCGGCGAGACTGTTCCTGTACTCCCTCCTTGGCATCGATGAGGAGAAGCGCGGCTTCAGCATCGGCGGCACCGGTCACCATGTTTTTTAAAAACTCTTTATGACCGGGTGCATCAATGATGACGTATTTTCTTTTCGCGGTATGAAAGAAGATTTGTGAGGTATCGATGGTGATGCCTTGCTCCTGTTCTTCCTCCAAGGCGTCCAGCAGGAAAGCGAACTCGAAAGTTTTTCCCTGCTGGTCACAAATGTCTTTTACAAACTGGAGTTTACCTTCAGGGAGGCTTCCCGTATCAGAGAGCAGGCGACCCACCAAAGTGGATTTTCCGTGATCCACATGACCTACGATAACCATCCGCATCAAGCGGCTGGAAAGATCTGGAGCGCTTCCGTTATTACCCATTTACATATACCCTCGGGCTCGAAGTTTTTGCATGGCGTAGGTATTTTCCTGATCCTGTGCCCTACCGGAGCGCTCTGCTGTGGTTGCGTTTTTCAACTCTTCAACAATCTCTTCCACATTTTTTGCATTAGAATCTATGGTACCTGTGCAAGGTGCACAGCCTAAAGACCTGTAACGTTTACCCTCGGGGGTTGCGAAATAGAGATCGATGATAGGGATGTTCTCCCGCAAAATATATTCCCATACGTTCAATTCCGTCCAATGAAGAATGGGATGTATTCGGATATGTGTGTCGTCCGAAAATGTAGTTTTATATTGATCCCATAACTCGGGAGGTTGGTCTTTAAAGTTCCATTCAAAGTTTTTATCCCGTGGCGAGAAATAGCGTTCTTTGGCGCGAGTGCCTTCCTCGTCGCGGCGGATACCGAGAATGAGTCCAGTGTAACCTTGTTCCTCCATGATGCATTGCAGGCCCTGCGTTTTAAGGGCTTCACAGCAAACGATGCGCCCTTTTTCGTGGTTCATCCCCTCATCCAGGGCTTTCTGATTTTTTCCCACTACCAGGTTCAATCCCCACTCCTTTGCATAAAAATCGCGGTATTCGATCATTGCTGGGATTTTATAGGTAGTGTCTATATGAACCAAGGGAATGGGGCAATGCCCGAAAAAGGCCTTGCGTGCAAGCCAGAGCATTATCGTAGAATCCTTACCGATCGACCACAGCATGGCAAGGTTTTTAAAGTTTTTATAAGCCTCACGGAGGATAAATATGCTCTGATTTTCAAGCTCGTCTAGATGATCCATTAATTCCTCAAATTAAAACCCACGGTAATATTCCCCATGGCTTTTCACGTATATTTTATAAAAATCTTTGTCGGATTCCCCGTCCGCTTTTGGCGGGCTCATTTGTAGTAGAAATTCCACTTTATCCTGATTTATCAATAGAATCAAGGGGGATGGCGATTTTACGGGAATTTGGTCTAATACGCAATGAGAATGCCGCTTTTTTTGGGTTTTTTAGGGGCAATGTTGGTCCACCACATCGGGGAAGGGGACAACTTAGCAGTTATTCTAGCTTTGAACGCAAAAATTCTGATAAACCTCACTCCCTGCATCTGCTTTTCAGGGCTTAGCAATAGAATTATTTCTTTCTGATCGAAAATAATATAATGCTTCATAAATCAGATCAGTTTATTGTAGCTAGTAAATTTGCCGAAATTCTAGTATTTGGGGTAGATAATTTTCAGGTTCTCGCTGTCACCGATTTTAAGTTTTGGGGTGCAAAGTAACAGATCTTTCCTGGTATAGCGAATTACTTTTTCGGGGACTACTAATAAGTTTAATAGTTTTAAAAAATGATTTCTTGGAATAAGAAAAGAAAAACCTTCCTTATAATTGGTTCCAGCGTCTGGATATTCTTTGTAATCGTATTATCAATTTCCCTTTATCCAGAAAAAAGAAATAACCCAAAATTAGAAAAGAAAGAATGGATTGATTTACTACGAAAAGAGAACAAAAATCATGAAGAAAATATTGCTGTTCTAAAAACATTAAAGAAAAAAAAATCCTTTAACGTCAATAAGCATGAAATTAAAATTTTAATTGAAAAATCTATCACCAGCCTTGGATCATCTATCGTGCAACATCAAAGGGAATACAATGAAAAAAAGGAAAGGTCTTTGAAGTTACTTTTTTATGGATTGGGAATATTGGTAGGAGCATGGGGCCTTCTCTATTTTTTTTCAGAAAAGACAGGTTAGTTTTTATTTGTTTTCTAAGCAACTTTGGTAACCTGAAAAGAGAGTTTCGAAATTCTTAAAAGATTTTTTCATAACCTCAAGTTTTTCAAAACAGTTTTCCCCTCCATTCGCCTTAACCGTTTTTTTAAATTCTCTAGAACAATCGAACCCTGATTTCCCTTGTTTTGCCATTTGCACGCAGGTTTTTAGCCTATTAGCTCTATATTTCAAATTGCTGAAAACCTTGTCACGATATTCTGCAGCAGGCCGCGCACATAGCTCAACATCGTCAATTTCCTGAATTAGTTGATCCGTGTGATTATTGAATTTTATTTTTATATCGCCACAAATATTTTTATTGGCCCAGGCGGGAGAAGAAAAAAGAAGGATTGTTGGCAAAAAGAATATGCAAAAATTTTTAAGGCCCATAATATAGTGTGACCTTATATGCATTCTTTGCGCTCATTAAAATGCGAGTGAATTTCAAATAGACTGCTGAAATTTTCCCCCTTGCGATCATTTAATCTTCCATTCGGTCCCATTGGCAGTATCTTCGATAAGCACACCTATTGCGGTTAGTTCATCTCGGCAGCGATCCGCTTCGGCCCAGTTTTTTGATTTGCGAGCAATATTCCGGTCGGCGATCAATTGCTCGATTTTTTCAATATCAAGATTCAGGTTTTCCTTTTTTATCGAGAACAACTCTTCCTTAAATTTTTCGGGGGTACTAGCAAAAAAACCGAGAACTTTTGCGGCCTTGATCCATGCATGTGCCGTTATGGCAAATTCTTCATCAATGGATGTTGAGTTCAGGTTTCGCAAACCTTCATTCAAATGTGCCATGACAACTGCGGTATTCAAATCGTCATTCATAGCTGTTTCAAAACTCTTTGTTAACGTATGCTCTTTGACTTTTTTCTGGAGCCCTGAAATAGAGTTTATGTCCAGACCTTTGATTTTTTCGTTGATTCCCGCTAGCCCTTCATAAAACCGGGTCATCACCTTGGTCGCATCTTCCAGATTCTTTTCAGAAAAATCGATAGGGCTACGGTATTGACTGCTGATTAGAAACAGTCGCAATACTTCCGGGTGATATTTTTTGTAAATATCACGTAGAGTAAAAAAGTTGCCCAAAGATTTCGACATTTTTTCCTTATCGATATTGACAAATCCGTTATGCACCCAATATCGAACTGGCTGTTTGCCAGTGCATCCACAGGACTGAGCAATTTCGTTCTCGTGATGAGGAAAAATAAGGTCTTTGCCGCCCCCGTGAATATCAAAGGTATTGCCTAGATATTTTTTGCTCATCGCCGAGCATTCGATATGCCAACCTGGTCGACCTTTTCCCCAAGGGCTATCCCAGAAAGGTTCTCCCGGTTTGCTCTTTTTCCATAACGCAAAATCCAGCGGATCTCTTTTTACTTCGTTGACTTCTACCCGAGCTCCTGATTGTAGATCGTCGATGTTTTTACCTGACAAACAACCGTAGTCTTTAAAGGATTTAATAGAATAAAAAACATCGCCATTGGATTCATAAGCCTTTTCCTGCTCGACCAGGGATTGGATCATATCTAACATTTCCGGGATGTGGTCGGTCGCTTTTGGTTCTTCAGTGGGGGAGGCAATATTTAGTTTTCCCATATCCTGATGAAAAGCTTCGATGTATTTTTGGTTGATCTCCTGCCAATCTATACTCTCTTCATTGGCACGGTTGATAATTTTGTCGTCGATGTCTGTGAAGTTGCGGATGTAGTAGACCTTATTGCCGAGGTACTGTAAATAACGGTAAAGCGTATCAAAAGCAATAGCAGCACGAGCGTGACCCACATGACAATAGTCATAAACGGTTACGCCGCAGACATACATTCCGACATGGTTTTCTTTTTGCGAAATGAAGTCTTCCTTTTTTCCGCTCATGGTGTTGAATATTTTAAAACTCATCAGGGTAGGCTTTATGAAGGTTTAACGTTATTTTGTGAAATATTCTTTTTTATTTTCAGGTTTGATTTTACTCTATTTCTAACCAGTGAGGTAGGTCTGTAACTAAAACTTTACGAGCTCTCTGAGTCGTGAATATTTTGGAAACAAAAAAGTTGATTACTTCTTGCCTCCCCAAGGGGTTGGCTGGATACGTGCTTCGAGTTCTGTGACATTGTTGCGCAGTGCTGCGACGGCCAACTCGGCCTGACTTTTTAAAGATGTTTCTGTCACTGGTTTTTCTGATTTTCCGTAGCCTGAAATTTCTTTGCGAATTTTATCCAATTTTCGTTCCAGAAGGACACTACGTTTTGAGCTGAAACTTTTGGCAATGGAGTCTTTTAGGCCTTCGCCGTCGAAATGTTTGGTAATCGCCATCAACATGCGTTTTCGGGAAATGAATTTTTTTCCATTTTTCCAGTCTTCAATGGCCTGATATATTTCTCTTTCAATATTGTCAACAATAGCGTTGTAATCCGTGGGGTCGGTCATGTCATGGATTTCTCCCCTGACAGAAGCCGACTTGATATCAAAGTCAAAAGTCTGATTCACACCCTTAAGGTCAGCTGAGCGGATATTTGCATGGACTTCATCAGGACTCAGCATAGGCGCCCAAACCTGCATGATATAACCCTCACTTTTAACATTCTTAAACTCATATTCCCCTTTTTCATTTGGTTGGGTGTAATAACCATTAGGAACAACGAATAAAGTTCCGATCATGTCTTTATGCATATTGCATCGCAAAACGATAGGCCCCGCTTTGTTAACTTCGATGGATTTAAAGGAGCCCGAGGCCATAGCACCGAGGTTAAACTGGTTGCCTTGGGATTTGGAAAAAATATTATGCACTTCCTTGTCCTGGTTTGAGAAAGTGACGGTCGCTCCTACCTGGACGATAGAGTGACGGGGTTGGAAATTTAATCCACTCTGATGGATGGTGATGGATTCCCCTTTTTTCTGTTCTTTAATCCGCATTTTAGTTTTTGTTTCGAGGAAAACCAGTGTATTGGGGCTGGGTGGTCTGCCGTTAATAAAAATTTTTCCTTTAACGTGAGTGGTTTCGTTGACTTTTTTGGAGCCTTCCATTTTATGGTCGGATCCTTCAGTTTTCTTTTTCTCTTTTTTAATTTCTGGTTCGTTTGCTAGCCGAGTCACTTTGGCTTCTTTTACCGGTTCTAGCTTCTTCTCTTGTTTCGGTTGATTTATGGGTTTTTTGGCATCCACATTATATTTACCCAAGGCAGTGAGCATTTGAACTACAAAGGGTTTTTCGTATTGCTTGTCTAGCTCAATAGCTTTTAAAAAATGCGGTGCTGCCGATTCGAATTTTTTCTGGATTCCAAGAACGATACCTAGGTTGAAATGAGCCAGTGCGAAGTTAGGTTGGATGGCAATAGCTTTTTTATAAACCATCACTTCCTGATCATACATTTTTTTTCTGCCATACGATTTTCCTAGGAGGTTATAGGCCATGAGATGGTTGGAATCAAGCTCTATTGTTTTTTGGAACAGGCGGATGGCATCTTCAGGAAGGTCTCCTTCCAATTGCGACATACCCCAATTAAAAGTAATTTCGCTGTCGTTGGGGGCCAGTTCATGTGCGCGTGCAAAGCGTTTATTAGCACCTTTAAATTTTTTCGCCATTCTCAACGCAGCACCCCAGATGGAATAAAGGTCCGATGAGTCGGGACTGATTACAGAGGCTTTTTCAAATTCTCTATTGCCGGCATTGTATTCACCTTTCTCGGTTAGTTTCATGCCTTTTTGGATATGTTCCAGCGTTTTTCTAGGCAACATCGATTGAGGAGCAGGGGTGGAAGTTGCTGTCTTAACCAGATTCCCTAAGTCTGTTTTCGCGGTCGAAGCTATTTTCTGAGATTTTACACTATCACTGTTTGCTATGGATTTTTGATTATTTGATTTAGCTTCGGATTTTTTTTGAGATTCTTGATAACTCTCATAGGGTTCGAGGTTACTGGGAGGAGTTGAATAAAACATTAGAGCCCAAAGTCCAACTCCAATTATTGCCAGCCCTATAATCGTCATGATAGAGTTTTTTAGTAAATTTGTTGACTCTGTTTTTTTGTGTTTTGAATCCATTATTTGTTTCTATAGTCCTCTAATCATTGTTGATAACCAATTTGATCAAGATAGCTGTGGCTCAGTATTTCTCCCCTATTTTCCAAATTAATGTATTAGATCATAATTCTGTCAATTTATTCGTTCAAAGAGTTTTTAAGTAATTTTGGGAATAATCAGGTTGAATTTTCTCGAGTAATACGATTAAATCATAGCCGCAAACGACCTGTCAACTGAACAGCTTCGTTTGGAGGGGTGATTATTTCTAGCCAACGAGATTTTTCTGCTTTCTTTATCTTTATATTACACAAACCGCTTTGGTGAACAGGTTTTTGGCTGAGTTGAAACCCGAATAGTAAAAATACAAATGGAATCCACCACCGAAATAGAGAATTCGGACCTTGCTACCTTCTTGAAAGGTAAGCCCGGTTATCTTCCTTGTCAGCTTATAGAAATGGCTTTAAAGGAAGAGATCATTCACTCAAAAATTCCTATTGAGAGTTCGCAGATACAGCCGGTGAGCTTGGATTTGCGATTGGGACAAAAGGCCTACCGCATTCAGTGTAGCTTTTTACCTGAGAATGAGCCAGTTGAAACTCGTTTAAAAGAAATAACGCTTTATGAGTTTGATATCTCCAAAGGGGGGATTTTAGAAAAGAATGCGATTTATCTTATCCCTCTAATGGAAGAACTGAATCTTCCTTCTTCGTTTTATGGTTTAGCCAATCCGAAAAGCTCTACAGGTCGTCTGGATATGTTCACCCGGGTGATTGTAGATGGCGGTCATCGATTTGATGAAATTCCGCGTGGTTATCGCGGTAAGATTTATCTGGAGGTGATTCCCCGATCTTTTCCTGTAAAAGTAAAAACAGGATTGTCACTGAATCAATTGCGAGTTGCACACGTTACCTCGCATACCCTAGGCAAACAAGGACTGGAGATCAAATATAAAAGTAATCCTATTCTATTTGATCGCAATGGATTCGCCATTCCTTTCGATCAGGTGAAAGTGGAAGGAGGAGTTTATGTCGGAGTGGATGTTTCAGGTGACCAGCCCGATTCCATTGTGGCTTATAAGGCCAAAACTAACTCCAATGTTATTGACCTTTCCAAAATACACCATTACAAGGCGGAAGAATTCTGGGAACCCATTTATAGGCCAAAAAAGAACCAATTGATCCTGGAACCGGAAAGCTTTTATATTATGATGTCCAAAGAAAAGATTTGTATCTGGCCAGATTGGTTGGCAGAAATGATTGCCTATGAACCGAATAGCGGTGAACTGCGCACCCATTATGCCGGATTTTTTGATTCTGGTTTTGGATGGAACGGCACGGATGAGTTGATGAATCAGGGAACTCGTGCAGTGATGGAAGTTCGTCCCCATGATGTGCCATTTATGGTGGAACACGGACAAACTTTTTGCCGACTCAAGTTTGAGCGGGTAATAGAAAGACCTGACCGGGTTTATGGAGTTGAATTGAAATCAAATTACCATTCTCAGGGATTGGCCTTGAGTAAATATTTTGAAACACACTAGGTATTTCGACTAGATTTAAGGATATTGAGATAAGTATGGAGCGAGATGAATTAAAATCGATCACTGAAAATGTTTTGTTGGCAGCTGATCAGCCTGTCCATGTTGGCGAGCTTCAAAAGCTTTTTCTGAACACGGCAGAAAAAAATGACTTGCAGTCGATCCTTGATGAGTTGAAGGAAGAATATCAGTCTCGGAACCTACAGATTTTAGAAGTGGCCGATGGTTATCAGTTGTGTACCCGACACGAATTCAATGATTGGATTCGTAAATTTCTTAAACTGGACAGGTCATCACGTTTGTCGCAACCTAGTTTGGATGCGCTTTCGATCATTGCCTATAAGCAACCTCTCACACGCCAGGAGCTAGACGATATTCGAGGAGTAGATTCGAGTGGTGTTATAAAAACTCTATTAGAGAAAAAAGTGATAGCTCCCGCAGGACGAAAAAAAGTAGCTGGACGGCCCATCATGTATCGCACGACTCAAAAGTTTCTGGAATATTTTGGATTGAAAGATTTGAGCGATCTGCCGACTTTGGAAGATTTAAAAGAAGAGTTGGAGGGCGATGACCCTCCTTTGCAAGCGCAAATAGAATTTGCAACTGGAGAGTCTAGGTCTTCTGAATCTGAAGTGGTTGATGATGAGGAAGATATCTCACCCGCGTAGAGTCTCACGCAGAAAAAATCTCCTAGCGGTTTAACCATTCTTTTTCACATTATGGAAATTCGTTTACAAAAGATTATTGCTGACGCTGGTCTTGCTTCCCGAAGGGAAGCGGAAAGATGGATCCAGGAAGGAAAGGTTCAGGTAAATAATAAAGTGGTGACCCAATTAGGTTCGTTGGCAGACCCCGATGTGGATCGAATAAAAGTTTCTGGAAAGGTGATTCCAAAAAAGCAGGATGGGGTTTATGTGGTTTTAAATAAACCTACGGGTTGCCTCACAACCATGGCGGAAGATAAGCGTGGCAGAGCGACAGTCATGGAATATGTGCGAGCTACAAAAGTCAGAGTTTTTCCAGTGGGGCGTCTTGATTATAATACTCAGGGAGTGCTGCTTTTTACCAATGATGGTGCGCTGGCTAAAAAACTTTTGTTGCCGAGGTATAAGGTTAAGCGGACCTATAAAGTAAAAGTTTCAGGGATCCCCAACGAAAAAACATTGAAACGGTTAGTGCGCGGAATTCATATCGATGACGAAAAATTCCAGCCCATTGACACCAAAATTCAAAGAACTAGTGGGAAAAATTGCTTTCTTATAATGACGCTCGTTGAAGGTAAAAACAGACATATTAAAAAAGTTTGTGAGCATATTAGGCACCCGGTTATTAAATTGCAGCGCACCCACTTTGGCGGATTAAATTTGACAGGGCTTCCTTTAGGGGCCTGTCGGTTTTTAAGTCCGAAAGAAGTAAAGTCACTTAAAAAACTTGTGATTGATGAGCTGCCAGCCAATCGTCTAGCAAAGAAAAAACGATGAGGAAACGTTTTCCAATGAAAAAATACTGGTTTCTGGGTCTTTTTGTTTTTGTTGGATTGCAATTCGATGATGGGTTTGGGCTGGCACAGCCTATATTAAAAGATTCTTATGAAGGCATCGGCCAGGTCCCGGCAAAAAATGAAAACTATAGCGAAGCACGTAGGAAAGCTGTAGTTTATGCTATGAAAAATGCCATGGAACAAGTATTTAAAGATTTAATGGATGAAGAAAAGTTTGCTGCAAATCAGGAGGAGCTCAAAAAAATTATTCAGCGTGCAAGCAGATATGTGAAAAGCTATAGGTACTTGCAATCTCTGGATGACATGGAAAACAAGACCAGTGAAGTGGTTTTACAGGTTCGTTTTTTTTCTGGCGCGGTAAATCAGGCTTTAGCAGGTTTGGGCATTATCGCTGGGCCTATTAGCGAACACAAAGTGGTCGTTTTAATAAAGGAAAGCAGCTTTGCTTCAGCGCCTCTTTCATCTTTTTGGGACATCGTTCCCATATCAGAAACGCAGCTTGCAAAAAACTTTTTGGAATCAGGAGTGGAAGTTATTGGTCGGGGCCAAATTCGCGATGCTATTCCTGAAGCTGTTGTTTTAGGTGCCATTAAGGGGAATACTGAAGATATAAGGAATATCGGCTTGAAAGCCGGGGCAGATATCGTTATCGTGGGAACGGCTATTTCAAAATTAAAAAAAAATAAGCAAACGGGCATAAAAATGGTTCAAGTAAATATCAGTGCCAAGGCTGTTTCTATCGTCGACTCTTCCTTGATTGCGGCCAAGAGCGATTTTACTACAGTGAAAAGTGAATATGAATTGTTGGCAGAACTAGAAGCCTTTGATATGACAAGCCAAAAACTTGCAGACTTTCTGCTACCTTCTTTTCATCGTTATTGGGAGAAAGGCGTACAAGGCTCCGAAGAAAAGGTGATAAACGCTCCACCGATGCCTATGGCGGATATGTAAATCATGAATGAGGAAAAAAATAAAAACCTACTTCTAATTTCTTTAGCCGTGATTATTGTTGTCTGTTTTTTTCTTTATTTTTCCCGGCGAGTGGTCTCTCCCTTTTTTATAGCATTTGCTCTGGCCTATCTCTTAGATCCGTTGGTAGATAAAATGGTGTCCAGAGGTGTTTCAAGAACCATATCGGTTTTGTTTCTGATGGTGGCATTTTTTATGATGGCAGTATTAGCCTGTATTTTTCTTGTTCCTATATTGAGCATACAGACAGAAAGTCTCGTACAGAATATTCCAGTTTATATTGAAATATTGCAAGGCTGGTTAGGTCCCTTACTGGATATGATAAGAGGCCTTGATCCGATAAAAGTAGAAGAAATCCTCAACGAAGGGTTATCTCGGTTCGGCGAGCTACCCATGAAAGCCATACAGTTTTCAGGGAAACTACTTTGGGGCTCAATTTCGAACCTGTTAAATATTATATTGATGATTGCCAATCTGGTGATCGTTCCGGTAGTGATGTTTTATCTACTAAGAGATTTCGACTCTATAAATGGAAGACTTCTAGCTTTGGTGCCTCCACGGTTCCAGATGAAAACTCAGGAAGTGGTTCTTGAGATTGACCAGGTATTGTCCAGTTTTGTTCGTGGGCAAATGATGGTGGTGGCATTAATGGGTATTATGTATGCATTTGGGTTGTTTTTGTGCGAAACCCCGATGAGCCTTTCTTTAGGGCTTATGGCCGGTCTGTTTAGTCTCGTTCCTTATCTAGGATTGATATTGGGGTTTGCCCCGGCCGCAATTTTAACTTTTATGCATACTCAGGAATGGCTGTCGGTCCTTGGCGTTGCAGGGGTTTTTGCTTTTGTTCAGGCAATGGAAGGCATGATCATTACACCGCGTGTGGTAGGGGAAAATATTGGTTTGCATCCAGTAGCAGTTATCTTCGCAGTTCTTCTTGGGGCGGAGTTGTTTGGTCTTGTAGGAATGATCCTTGGTGTTCCTGCTGTAGCCATTTTGAATGTTCTTTTTACCCGCGGCATATTGCAATACAAAAATTCTCCTTTATATGCCGATCAGTAATTTTAGTTTTGATCCCCACAAAACCGCATCGATCTTTAGTTCTATTTCATATGAAGATATTAATTTTTCGTATTTAGAATTATTTTAACCAAACCAAAAATTTTGTAAGGCTGGAGTCTGGCTCCCGAAATTATAGGGAGATTTTTTCGGTTTTTAATATATAAAACTATTTATATGTTGAGATGACGAGCCCGCTTCTTTGCTAGACCCTGAGTTTACCCCAGCCAAAGAATCTTTTATGCGATCTTTAAAGACAAACCATACCCTTCTATTGGTAACGCGCTTGCTTCCGCAGACTGAAAAGGTTGCTGGTTAAATGATTTTTTGCAATATAATTAAATAACGGGCATCTTTAAAAATTTTTTGAGATTGGGTTTGAAAAAAAACAAAGTGAAAAAAAAACAGGGCAAATCGGCAACAGGTGGTGTTGCTCTTTCCACGTTAGGCGAAAAACTTAAAAACAGCAACCCAGAAGTGGCTGAACATTTTGAAGCCATTAAGGGGATGGAGCTTTCTGTCCCTCGTCTGGTGCAAGTTGTAGAAGATCTCTTACCTTACCCTTGGGAAGATCCAGCATTATTTGAGGAAGGCATCAAACTCACCGCGCAAGGTTTTTATAACGAAGCCATTGCGGTACTTAGAGATGTTTTGCACGTGAGCCCAAATGCTTATCCGGCGTATCATCTACTGGGCCATGTCTATATGGCTTTAGGAAATCGAAAGGAAGAAATTGAAAACTACCGCAGAGCGGCGAGACTCAAACCTAATTATCCACAAATATATATTGACTTGGGAACCGCTTACTGGATGCAGGGAAAAGAAAAGAAATCTTACGCTGCTTTTAAAAAAATCGTTCCCATGGCACCCGACTTTGCTATTGCTGATTATTGGTTGACTTTTATTTTTGATCGATTGGGTCGAAATCGTGATGTTTATGAGATGAATGAAAAAAATACGGAGGCTCCTCTTCAGGTTTTTGCCAGTATATGTAGTTTGGTAGGGCAAGCTTATTTAGAGTTTGGTTATCACACAGCAGCTCGGCAGGCATTCAAAAGGGCCGTGAAAGTCTGCCCTGAATATGCTGATGGGCATTATCTACTCGGTTCACTACATATTAAAAAATTGCGGAATCCCAAACGTGCGATGAAATACTTGGAAATTGCTGAACAGCTTTATATTCGCCAAAACGATTTTCAAAGAGCGGCTTTGGTTCACCAACTCTATCGTCCTAAAGATGAGGTACAAGAAAAAAACAAAGCTGCTGAGGAGTGGTTGAAAGAGGGGCTGCGGTTGCAAAACCTAACTTGGTATCAAGCCGCTGTTGATGCTTACCAAATGGCGCGTGGATTCAAGCCGGACTTTCTCGATGCCTACTACAATATGGGTATTGCTTATGGTTGCATGGAGGAAAATGGTATTGATGCCCTGCACAAAGCGGTTTGGGTTTTTAAAAAATCTATAGACCTTAACCCGGAGTTTATCCACGCTTATACAGCATTGGGGGCTTCTTATATCAAACAAGGTGAAACGGAAGAAGCCATTGAGGTGTTAAATCGGGCTGAGAAGGTATGCCCGAAAGACTCAAATGTCTATTTTTATTTGGGAATCGCTAGTCGGATCAACTCCCGATTTAAAGAAGCGGTGGAATATCTAAGAAAAGCCGTGGCTTTGAAACCGGATTCTGTTCAAGTGCAATTTTATTTGGGGCTGTCTTTAATTGACGCAGAATTATATGATGATGCCAGCTCTGCTTTCCGTGAGGTTGTAAGAATTAAACCAGATTTTGCGGATGGGCATATGATGCTGGGTAATTTATACCGTGAAAATATTCCGGAACCAGATAAGGCGGTTTATCATTTAAAAAGAGCAGAGAAATTGTTCACGAAACTGGAAGATTTTCAACGAGTGGGTTACATCCGCCAACTTTTAGCTCGATATCCCTGATTTTAAATTGTTTCAGATTTTTTGAATTCCAGAGAAACGGAATTGATGCAATAGCGAAGGCCAGTGGGTTCTGGCCCGTCTTCAAATACATGACCGAGGTGCGAATCGCATTTGCTGCATAGAACTTCAACCCTGCGCATAAAAAATGAAGAATCTTCTTTAGTGGTGATAGCATTCGGGTCTGTTGATTGGTAAAAGCTGGGCCAACCCGTGCCTGAATCGAATTTTGTTTTCGAAGAAAACAGAGGCTCATCACAGCAGCAACAGTGATAAGTACCCCTGTCGTGGCAGTCCCAATATTTTCCCGAAAAGGCACGTTCGGTTCCCTTTTTTCTGCATATCTGGAATTGCTCATCGGTCAGTTTCTTTTGCCATTCGCTTTCAGATTTTTGAATTTTTTTTGTCACAACAGGAGTCCTTT
>CAZMBO010000033.1:0-16293 GCA_964564655.1 uncultured Nitrospina sp.
TCGCTTCAGGTCGCTTGCACAAGATGTTTGAAACCGTATTCTTTAAATGTAAAGAATAAAATTCAAGTTCACTTTATTCCACGAGCAAAAGAACAATCTCCTGGAACTGAAGTTGAAGTTAAAGAGACAGATATAGAACAGGAGATTTATAAAGAGGGTCGAGTTGATTTGAGCGGTCCGATTCGAGATAACATCTTACTTGATGTGCCTTTGATTCGTTTGTGCAATGAAGGTTGCAAAGGCATTTGCTCAGAATGCGGTAATGATCTCAACACCAATCAATGCGAGTGTCAAAAAGAGGGAGAGGTAGATCCTCGTTTTGCTGTGTTAAAAACATTAAAAAAAGTTGAATAGGGAGAATAAATGGCAGTTCCGAAGAAAAAGACATCGAAGTCCAAGCAGGGAATGAGAAGGTCTCACTTGAGCCTTAAAACCCCCTCCTATACGGAGTGCCCCCAATGTCATGAAATGGTGCGGCCTCACCATATTTGTGCCCATTGTGGTCATTATAAGGGCAAAGAAATAATGGAAGTAGAAGCGGTTTAAGGTATTGTAGCTCTTGTTATTTCAAAATCCTCACTAAAGATTTTCCTGTAATACAGTTGAAAGGAAGGTACCTGGGATGAAAATCGTGGTTGATGCCATGGGAGGCGACCATGCCCCGGAGGCCGTGGTAGAAGGTGCTGTCCTGGCTGCTCGAGAATATAATACGAAGATAATTCTAACAGGGTTAACAGAACGGATTCAAACTGAACTAGATAAACATGACCCTGACCATACACTGCCTATTGAGATAGTTCATGCAGAACAAGTTGTAGAAATGCATGATATCCCGGGCAAAGCTCTTCGCTCGAAAAAAAAATCTTCGATGAAGGTTGGCTTAGATTTAGTAAAACAGGGTGCTGGTGCTGCGTTTTTGAGTGCAGGGAATACCGGTGCAGTTCTAGCATACTCGACAGTAATTCTCCGACCAGTGAAAGGAGTGGACCGACCTGCCATAGCCATTCAATTACCAACTTCAAAAGGAATCTCTATTCTTTTAGATGCGGGTGCAAATGTTGATTGCAAAACCAATCAGCTTTTTCAGTTTGGTATCATGGGGCATGTTTTCGCGGAATACATTCTAGGAAAAGAGAATCCCAGTGTCGGTCTCTTGAGTATTGGCGAAGAGGATGGTAAAGGTAATGAAATTGTCAAAGAGACTTTTCAAATGCTGAAAAATAGTCATATAAATTTTATAGGCAATTTAGAAGGAAAAGAGGTTTATCGGGGCAATGCAGATGTGATTGTCTGCGATGGTTTTACTGGAAACGTGGCTCTCAAAATTAGTGAAAGCCTTGCGGAAATGATAGGGTCAAGCCTCAAGCTTATGTTTCAGAGCAATTGGCTTAGCAAATTAGGTTATTTACTATTGAAACCGAAGTTGGTTGAATTTAAAAAAAAGGTGGATCACTCAGAAACGGGTGGTGCTCCGTTATTAGGAGTGAATGGGGTAGTGATTATTGCTCATGGAAGTTCTTCCCCAAAAGCTATCAAGAATGCTATTAACCGCGCCCAAGAATTGAGCGAAAAAAATATTATTGAACATATAAAGCAGGATATCGAATTGAACCTCTCAGATATTGATAATTCTAAAGCGACACTCTGGGGGCAGATAAAAGATATTGCCTTTAGGGGTAAAGAGGGCCAATAAAATAGAGAAGACACCTATTCATCTACAGATTCGAAACCTAAAAAAAACCAGATAACCTTTCCTCGATGAATCCTATTTCAAATTTTAAAGCCGCAATTGCGGGAACGGGATCTTATGTGCCTGATAAAATTCTCACTAATTATGATTTAGAAAATTCTATCAATACATCAGATGAGTGGATTTTCACTCGTACTGGAATCAAAGAACGCAGGATTGCCGCAGAAAACGAATCTGCTTCCACCATGGCTGTCGGTGCTGCAAAAAAAGCTCTTAAGTCTGCTAATGTGAGCCCGGATCAAGTTGACATGATCATTGTTTGCACCTCGAGCCCCGACGTACTATTTCCTTCTACTGCATGCTTTGTGCAAAAAGAGCTGGAGGCGTTTAATTCAGCTGCATACGATATTTCTGCGGTTTGCTCCGGTTTTGTTTTTGGATTGTCCATTGCCGAGCAATATCTTAAAGCAGGGCGCTATGAGCATATTTTGGTGATTGGCAGTGAAGTGAATTCTAGAATCGTTGACTGGTCGGACAGGTCAACCTGTATTCTTTTTGGTGATGGGGCAGGAGCGGTCTTATTAAAAAGAATGGAGCAGCAAAAGCCTGTTGGAATTTTATCTTCACATATTTATTCTGATGGGACTTTGACGGATCTCATTTCAGTTCCTGGCGGGATTGGTAAGTCTGGGATTAATAAACAAGATATTGAAAAAAAAAATTATTTTATAAAAATGTCTGGAAATGCAACTTTTAAAGTGGCTGTAAAAAGGATGGCAAATGTAATCCAAGAGGCATTGGATTTTAACGGTATTAATATAAAAGAGGTCAATCTTCTTATTCCTCATCAGGCAAACAAGAGAATTATTAGCGCGGTAGGTGAAAAATTAGGTTTGTCTGAAGAAAAAATTTATATGACGATTCAAAATTATGGAAACACCTCTGCTGCATCTATTCCTATTGGAATTGCAGATGCTAAAACCGAAGGTAAAATTAAACCGGGTGATATTTCGGTTTTGGGTGTTGTGGGTGCCGGTTTAACTTGGGGGTCTGCAGTAATCAAATGGTGAAAATAGCTTTTGTATTTCCAGGCCAGGGATCACAATTTATAGGCATGGGTAAGGATTTTTATGAGCATGTCCCAGCAGCTAAGCAATTGTTTGAAGAGGCCAACGAAGTGCTTGGATATGATCTTACAAGTATTTGTTTTAATGGTCCTGATGAAACTCTAAAGTTAACTGAAAACACACAGCCCGCCTTGTTAGTTCATAGTACAATGGCCTTGAAAATGTTAAGGGAAAATGGTATTAATCCCCTACTCGCGGCCGGGCATAGCTTGGGAGAATTCTCGGCTTTAGTTGCTGCAGGTGCCTTGAAATTTAGTGATGCAGTCCGATTGGTGCATTTAAGAGGGAAATTTATGCAGGAAGCGGTTCCTGTTGGGAGGGGTTCTATGGCTGCCATTATCGGGCTGCCTGTAGATACCATTCAGGAGTTATGCGATAACGTTTCTAGCGATTCTAACATTGTTCAACTTGCTAATTTAAATAGTCCTGTTCAGACCGTAATTGCCGGACACAAGGAAGGCGTTGAAAAGGTTTCCAAGGATGCTTTAGCGGTAGGGGCTAAAAAAACAGTGATGTTACCTGTGAGCGCTCCATTTCATAGCGCGCTTATGAAACCTGCTGAAATCAAGCTTCAAAAAGAGTTAAAAGATACTGAGTTTTATGACCTATCCTTTCCTATCATAAATAATATTGAGGCAAAACCAATCACCTTAGGAGTTGATGCAAGAGAATCTTTGGTGAAACAAGTATGTTCATCGGTTCGATGGTCTGAGACCATGCAATGCATTGTGGATCATAAAATTGATACAGTGGTTGAATTAGGCTCAGGAAAAGTTTTAAGCGGATTAATGAAAAGGTTCGACAAAAGTATTAATTGTTATCAGGTGGGTGACAGAGAATCATTATCACAAACCCTTTCAGCTATACAATAATATAGAAATTGGAAATAAAAAGATGGAGCTAAATGGAAAAATTGCGCTGATAACGGGTGGAGCACAAGGAATCGGAAAAATCATTAGTGAAGAGTTGGCGAAGCAGGGCGCCCATGTTATTTTGGGGGATGTCAACTTCGACGGTGCTGAGAAAACAGTTGCGGAAATAAAAGGGAGAGGAGGGAAAGCCTCTGCAGTTCAAATAGATGTTTCAAGTGCCGCGGATGTGCAAAGTGTTTTCGATTCGATTATAAAAGAATACAAGCCGGTGGATATTGTTGTTAATAATGCCGGTATCACTCGAGATGGATTGTTGGTACGCATGAAAGAAGTGGACTGGGATCTTGTATTAAATATTAATCTAAAAGGTAGTTTTCTTTGTAGCCAGCAGGCTGCGAAACAAATGATGAAGCAGAAAAGTGGTGTAATCATAAATATTGCATCCATTGTGGGAGTCATCGGAAATTTTGGTCAGGCAAATTATTCGGCTTCAAAAGCAGGGTTAATTGGTTTTACCAAAACCCTGGCCAGAGAGGTGGCGCCTCGAGGTATTCGTGCCAACGCTGTAGCACCTGGATTTATTGATACAGAGATGACTCAGGTTTTAGAAAAGTCGGTTCGAGAAAAATTAATAGAGCAAATTCCGCTTGCACGATTAGGGCAGCCGGAAGATGTAGCGCGTTGTGTTTCATTTTTAGTTTCAGAGAATGCCAGTTACATTACAGGGCAGGTAATAAATGTAAATGGTGGTATGTTGATGTAATTCCAACTAGGAGTTTGAAAAATTATGTCTGTTGAAGAAAAAGTAAAAGAAATTATAGTCGATCAATTAGGGGTTGATGAAAATCAAGTGAAACCTGAAGCTTCGTTTATTGATGATTTGGGTGCCGATTCCTTGGATACCGTAGAACTTGTCATGGCTCTGGAAGAAGAATTTGATATTGAGATTCCTGATGAAGATGCAGAAAAGATTGCTTCTGTTCAAAATGCGGTCGATTATATTAAAGGTCAGACAAGTTAAATAGCTTTCCTCACCCCTAAGGTGAATAGATGAAAAAGCGAGTGGTCATTACTGGATTGGGGATCGTTTCTCCTTTAGGCTTAGGAGTTAAGGCGAACGAAGAGGCTTTGTTTAACGGTCGTACGGGTGTTGACTTTATAAAAAGCTTTATCCCTGATGATGATTTCCCTGTCAAGATTGCGGGTGAAGTTAAAGGGTTTGATCCAAAAGATTATATTGACCATAAAGATATAAAAAAGATGGACAGGTTTATCCATTATGCGATGGCTTGTAGCAAAATGGCTTTGGATGAATCTGGATTGGAAATTAATGACACGAATGCCGAGAGGGTAGGAGTTATTGTTGGCGTAGGCCTTGGCGGTCTTCCCGCGATCGAAAAGTATCATCTTATTTATAAAGAAAAAGGAGCCAAAAAAATCACTCCTTTTTTTATACCCATGCTGATTGCGAATCTTGCATCTGGGCACGTTTCTATCCAAACGGGTGCTAAAGGGCCCAATTCCTGTGTGGTTACTGCTTGTGCGACGGGTACTCACTCAATTGGTGAGGCAGCCCGCCTTATACAGTACGGTGATGCGGATGTGATGATTGCCGGTGGAACGGAATCTGTTATCACTCCTCTTTGCGTGGCCGGGTTCAACGCAGCTAAGGCATTGTCACATCGTAATGATGACCCTCAAGGTGCTAGCCGCCCCTTTGATATGGATCGAGATGGCTTCGTAATAGGGGAAGGTTGTGGTGTGCTTATCCTTGAGGAGCTAGAATTTGCGAAAAAAAGAGAAGCTCCAATTCTTGGGGAAATTATCGGGTATTCGCTCAATGGGGATGCTCATCATATTACGGCGACTGCTCCGAAGGGTGAAGGTGCGGCCCGTTGTATCAATCTGGCATTAAATAACGCCGGGATTAATAAAGAGGATGTTGATTATATCAATGCACATGGAACCTCTACAGCAGCAGATGCAACAGAAACGCAGGCAATAAAGACCGTTTTTAAGGATCACGCCAAAAAGCTCTCGGTCAGTTCAACGAAATCGATGACTGGGCATCTCTTAGGTGCAGCCGGAGGGGTAGAAGCTATCTACTCACTCATGGCGATAAAAAATAGAGCCTTACCTCCTACCATCAATTACACCACTCCAGACCCCGAGTGCGACCTTGATTACGTTCCAAATCAAGCTCGGGAAGCAAATGTAGATATATGTATTTCAAATTCCTTTGGTTTTGGTGGTACCAATGGTGTTTTGGTTTTTAAAAAATTTTCGGGGTAAGCTTGAAAATGGATTTATCAGAAACCCGAATAGAACAATTGGACTCCCTGCAGGACCGAATCAAATTTAAGTTTTCTGACATTAAATTACTTAATAAGGCTCTCACCCATAAGTCCTACGCGAACGAAAATAGCAATATCCTAAAGCACAACGAGCGTCTGGAGTTTTTGGGCGATTCAGTATTGGATATACTGGTAAGTGATTACCTTGTGCATAAATATAGTGAATTTGCTGAAGGAAAATTATCTAAAATTCGTGCTGCTGTGGTTAATGAAACTTGTTTGGCAAAGCTGGCAAAGAGTATCAAATTAGGAAATTATCTCTTATTAGGTAGAGGCGAAGACCTTTCAGGTGGGAGAGAAAAGGCATCAATCTTAGCGGATACATTTGAAGCCTTAGCCGGTGCAGTATTTTGTGATGGTAGATTAGATGCTGCTTCCGACATTTTTCTTCCCCTACTGAAAGAGGAAATTACAAAAACTGCCGAGTCTTGGTCGTTCAGAGATTTTAAAAGTGACCTTCAAGAATATACGCAAAATAAACTGGTTTGCATCCCTTCATATAAAGTTGTCAGGGAAATTGGTCCAGACCACGCAAAAGAATTTGAGGTTGTTGTACTGATAAAAAATGAGGTTGAAGGGAAGGGATTGGGACGGAGCAAAAAAGAAGCGGAACAGGCAGCTGCAAAAATGGCCATGGAAAACTACTCTAATAATTCCTAATTTATAATTCATTTCTTTAAAAATATTAAGATAAACTATTGTCCTGATTCATTTTAATTACCTAACTCATACAAGAAAAATTTGTATGCTTGAAGATTGGATTCTCAGAAAGAAAGAAATAGAAGCATCCAAGAATAGTTTGCAGGGTGCGGATCTTTGTAATGCCAAACTCATGCAGGCCAAATTAAAAGGGGCTTGTTTGGAGGATGCAGATTTAACAGCAGCTTATCTGATTAAAGCAGATCTAAGCGGGGCCAATCTGTCGAGAGCAGACTTAACACAGGCTGTATTAAGTGAAGCAGATCTCTCCGGAGTAGATTTTGAGGGAGCAGAGCTTACAGATACATTTTTAAATGGAGCTAATTTAAAGGACGCTCTAAATCTTACTTGCGATCAATTAGATTTGGCAAATTATGACAAGGATACAATATTCCCTGATTATATAAACATTAAATGGTTGCCAGATGGTTGTTGTGAATGCTGCGAAGAAAATTAATTATAGGTGAAAGGTAATATGAAAGAGAAAAAGTTACCCGGTATAATGGCGGATATTTTTATTAAACCTTTTATCTAAAAAAAATTCATTTTCAACATAGACCTTGTTGAGTGTTGATTTGACAATAATCTAATTTAATAATATTTTTGTGAAAAAACGATCACAATTAGTTATTCCCGTTTTTATTCCTCATGAAGGTTGCCCTTATCGGTGCGCATTTTGCAATCAATCAAAAATTACAGGGACCCATGTGCGAAGTGAACAAGAAATAGTTCATGAAACTATTCGGACTTATTTAGATGCTTTAGATTCGAATAATTTGCCAGAGAAACGTGAGGTGGCGTTTTATGGTGGAAGTTTTACTGGTTTAACTGTCGAAAGACAAAGGAAGCTTTTTGATGCTGTCATGCCTTGGATTAAAACTGGCCATATCGCTTCAATTAGAGTTTCAACCCACAGTTTATTAGTAGATGATATTAATATTTCCTTTCTAAAAGATAACTTTGTCCAAGTTGTCGAGTTGGGGGTTCAATCGACAAATAAAGATGTATTAAGTGCGGTGGGTAGACCGTGTGGGTTTGCTACCGTACAGAGCGCAGTAAAATCAATTCGAAAAAGAGGATTGACCCTTGGACTCCAATTGATGCCGGGGCTTCCCAAAGATGATGAATCAACTTTTCTCCAGTCTGTAAAGGATGTGATTAGTCTTAGGCCTGATTTTGTTAGAATTTATCCCACGCTTGTTATTAGAAATACTAGGTTATTTGAATTGTACAACACAGGCGAATATTCACCTTGGAGTTTAGATAGGATGCTTCAATTGGTTAAAGTTGCAATGATAGAGTTTGAGAAGGCAGGTATCCCTGTCATTAGGGTTGGATTGCATTCAGACCCTTCAATGCTTGAAAACCTTGTAGATGGCCCGTATCATCCCTCTTTTAGATATCTAGTAGATAGTTTGATAGCAAGGGATAAAATGGTTCTCCTAATTGAACAATTAAAAAAAATTCCACCCGACCTTACTTTTAAAGTTCCTTCAAACAAGGTCTCTTTATACTTGGGACATAAAAAAAGTAATATTCGTGTGATAAAAAAAATATTTGGCATTAATAATATATTTCTTCAACAAATTGACAATCAGGAAAATTTACAGTTGGTAGCCTGATTATTTGATTTTTTAATTTGTATTTGAAAGGAAAATTTAATGGTTACTATTGGAATGAATTATAAGATGATACCAGGCAAGGAAAAGGTTTTCGAAGATGCTTTTACGGCGGTATTAGGCGTAATGGAAGAAATGGAAGGACACTCGAAATCATTCTTATATAAAGATGTTAGTGATGCACAGTCTTATCTGATCGTTTCTGAATGGAGCGAAGAAAAGGCGTTTAACGATTTTATGGCCTCAGACAAATTTAAAAATGTAGTGAATTGGGGTAAAGAAAATATATTAGCAGGACGTCCTTCCCATACTGTTTATAAGCATTAATTTGCTGGAGTATGTTCATATAGACCATCGCGAATACAGCGTTTGACTTTTTTGTAAAATAATTCTGTATCATGGGGTAGTTGTCCATCCAACCGCCAGCGGATTTTGATGATTTTCCCATTTGGATGCTCTATTACAGAAATGACCTCGCCTGTATTTCGTGACATGGGCTCGTAAAGGGTGTCACCAGTTTCAATTTTCATTTTTAATTGCCAATATTAGATAGGATTTAAGTTTATACAATTTTTATTTAAAAAGCATTTTAAATAAATTGGGGACTTCTTTAAAGTGAATACTTGGGATTGATGCTATAAAGCTGATTAATAAAATTAAAAATATATAAATAGATATTGTCAAAATTTTGGTTGTAAGTGAGGGAGAATTTATGCAGGACTATATTATCATGTGTGCGATGTATCCCACCATGACTTCAGGAAAGGTAGATAAATTCTTAATTAAGAAGGGAGATAAAGTTGTACCAGGGACAGCCGTTGCCGAGATAATCTCTGAAGGATATTTTACTTTGCTCTCAGAGGTTGAAGGTGTTGTAACAGAGTTTTATGTGCAAGAAGGGGAATACGTAGAAATAGATACTGCAATCATTGAGATTGAATTGGCGGAGCCTGAACAGGAGTAACTAGAAAGCAGCTAGAATAATTTTCGCTGTGACAAGGTAGATGGCTAAACCGAGTATATCGTTGGCTACAGTAATAATGGGCCCCGTACTTACGGCAGGATCAATATCCAGGTTAATAAAAATAATGGGGGTTAGAGAACCAACTAGAGAAGCTAGAGAAACTGCTAGTATAATTCCAGTGCCTACAACGACTCCCAATAGAGGATCTGTATTTAATAAAAAATTTGCTGAAAGACTGATTAATGTGCCGCAAAGAAACCCAAAAATAGTTCCATTAAGCATTCCTACCAATATTTCATTTTTTACGATATGCGTTATATTATCTTCTTGAATATGGCCGGTAGCGAGACCCCTGACAATGACAGTAGCCCCTTGAATACCTACATTACCTGCAAGGCCAATCACAAAGGGAATAAAAAGTATAATTGCTGCATATTCTGAGAGGGTATTGTCAAATATTCCTAATATCCATGCGCTAATAATTCCTCCAACAAAAGTTGTAAATAGCCAAGGCGCGCGCGCCATAATTTTGCTACCGGTCTTTTTTGCAAAAGGATCTACTTTCGCAGTGCCGACCATTGTGTAGATATCTTCACTAGCGATATCTTCCATGACACGAATTACGTCATCAAAAGTAACAACTCCGTGAATTACATTTTGTTCGTCGACTACGGGCAAAATACTGAGATGCTCTTGACTCATTACATTGGCAACCTTTTCACAGGGGTCACTGATATCTACTTTAGGAGTTTCAAGCCTGATAAATTCTTTAGCCATAGCAGAGGCAGGGGCATTGAGTAAATCTCGAAGCTTGAAAAAACCTAATAATTTATTCTGGTTGTCCACAACATAAAAATAAGACTGTGTATCGGAACTTGATTCTTGCCGGACTTTTGTGAAAATTTCGCCGGCTGCTTGGTTCCATAATATTTTATTAAAATCAGGCGTCATTAAACCACCTGCAGTTTCCTCTCCGTATTGAATTAAATCTTTTATGACTTCGGCATCCTGTTTTTCCATCTTACTCAGGATTTCTTCCTGAGTTTCATTGGAATGCTCCTGAATTATATCAGTGGCTTCATCTTCGGCCATTTCATCAAGAAGATTTGCCAGGTAATCTTTATCCAAAGTTTCCTGGATCTCCATCCTGCTATCCATATCTGTTTCATAGAGCAAAATTTGGCGCTTGTTATCGCTGTTAAAGAGATGAAATATTCGAACTTTGTCTTCTGTTGAGAATTCATTAAGCCGACGGGCGATTTCGAAGTGGTCCAACTCATTAATAAATGTCGTTAGGACTGATTCTTTAATGTTTTCATCTTTCAATGAGTTTTTAATTTTATCAATAAGCATAAAAAATTTTCCACTTTGATCAAAATTAGCGTAATCTATAACTACTGATATTTGAATAAACTTGGCTTGCTAGCTACTGCGAGGAATTATGATTCTAAATATGTCCCATGAGGATAAAAAAAAATATAAAGAAACATTTTCAGAACGCAAAACTCGTACCAGAAAAAAGAGATCAACCATGTTATCAAATAAGACCAAGAGTCTGCTATCTAAAAAATTCGATGATGGTCATCCCGAGGGAAAAGAGCAGGATGCCCCACAAATCGATCCGCATGTGAAGATGAATGATAACTACTTGCGAACGGGTCCTTATAAGGCTAAGAAAAAATAGTCAGGGTATGTCCCGAGATCGATCTTTAAAGTTTAGCTTAAAATGATAGATTGGTATTTATATTAGAAATAATCATTAAGCAGCTGTGGTTCTTTGGACAACCAGATCTTTTTGCCACACACATTTACGAACAAAGGATTCTTTGTTTCAAATAGTTTTAGATGAGATTGATAGAGGTCTTCTGAGTTAGTTCGACAGTCGCCATAAGCCTCTTTTTCTTCAGCAAAAATTCCTTCCTCAAATTCTTTTATCCCTTCTTTTGAGCTTTTCCCCAAAAAATAAGATTTTAACAAAGGATCTTTAATTTTTTCTGGGTTTTTTGCTGATTTTCGAAGTAGCAGTTTTATTCCCCTTGATGATTGAGATTCGAAAAGGCCGGCACGAATACAGGCATGATGAGATTTTCCAGGCTCTAGGGTCCATTTTTCAATGGCTTCTTTGGAGAAGCCCATGGCTCCATATGTGGCTAATTGATGGCGGATCACATAAAATGTTGAATATGTCACTATGATCTTTATATTGAGCGTTTCTTCAAGCATTAAAATGGGATTAAAGGATAGCCTATTCGACTGATCTATAGATTCTTTGCTTGCTTGGGAGATGGGCACGCCTACTTCACCCAAAGCAGTGGCATAGAACATATAGTCAAATGGATTTTGATTTTCAGCCAAAATTTGATTAACGCAGTTCGGATCGGAAATATCTCCAAAGATTGTTTTTGTTGCACCGTCAATAGAAATGTTGGTATCCGCTTTTCCATACCAATTCGCTATGATATTAGCGTCGTTGCCAAATTTTTTTCGAACCGCTTTAATAGCAGCTTGGCCCATAACTCCACTGCCACCTATGACCAAAAAATTGCCCATAATTTACCTCAATTATTTATTTTAATATCATTCAGTAAAAAAATATATCAAGACCCACCCGAGCTTTCATTAATATCAACATAAGGGATATTTTTATTTTCAGTTAAGGCTTGATTCATGTAATTGTCAGTTTCAAAAAATAATTCAATTTTTCTGGAAAGTTCACTAACATTTTTTACTATAGAACCATCAAATTCACGGCGATTAATTTTTTTGGCCAGAGAAACGTATGAGTTGATAAAAGGAGCCGAATTTTTAATGGATTCGAATACAGTATTTAACCTTAAGGAACGTTCTTTGTTCTTAAGAGAAAAATCAGTGAATTCAAACCATGTCGTAATGTCTGCTTCACTTTTCCCAAGGATAATAAGTTCCTTGCGAAAACTATCCTCGCCACCATATTTATTGATTCCATCATGTACATATCTTGCTACCTCGTTCATAGGGATTCCATTAAGAGTATCGCAAAGATATTCGAGGTGAAAAATGATGGAATTCACCTTTCTATCCAAATTAATAGCTATAACGGAGTGACTTTGAAGCTCGCGATTTTTTTCAAATAAACCCCACATTCCATCTAATTCTGCTACTTGTTCTCGCTCCAGATGTAATGGTTTAATTTGATCATGGCATTCGGAAATATCCCCTGTGTTGCCGTAGGTGATACTTTTAAAGGTAATAATTAATACAAGGGTTATTGAAAGTATTAGCCCTTTCATCATTAATTTTTGATCTTTTGTATGGTAGGAGAGGGGCGCGTCAGTAATATGAATTTCTCCGCCGCCATTAATGAGTTTTTTAATCAGGTTGGATTGGCGCTTCAATGGATTGACAGGGTTGTTCTCCGTGGGCCTAGGTTTTTTGTAAGAAACCATCTTTTCCCCTTTATTACCAGAACAGGTAAAGTAACCATCGATAACCAAAATATTAGCTTCACATTATGCCCCGTCTTTTCAAGGATTTTGAATTTATACTTTCGGATAACTTAAGTCAATTGAAAATAAAATAGGTTCGAACAAAGGGATAGAGAGGTTGCGTTATTTGCTGTTAAGGTTGGTTTTTCCAAGTTTCAACAAAATCTGAAATTCTTTTTTTGTGATAGGCATGACAGATAGCCTAGCCTGTTTTATTAGTGCAATTTCAGAGAGCTCTTTATGCTCTTTTATTTTCTCAAGGGTAACGGGGACTTTAAAAGGTTTAATAGGTTTTAAATCAACCACAACCCATCTTTCGTCATCCGTAGTGGGGTCAGGATAGGCTTCCCTGGTGACCTCGGCAATTCCAACGATTTCTTTGCCAACTACGCTGTGATAAAAAAGAAGGTTATCGCCTTTCTTCATGTTTTTTAAATTATTTCGTGCCTGATAGTTCCTAACCCCATCCCAATATGTCCCTTTATCCTTTTCAAATTGCTGCCAGTTATATTTAGAGGGCTCTTGTTTAATGATCCAAAAAGACTTTTTTTTAATCATAGTTATATATATATATCTAGAAAATACATTACATTATTTTTAGGTTAATAATTATTTTTAAAACGTTTTTGGTCAAACCCTCTGGCAAATAAGGATTTAAAGCTAGAAGGATCAATTATCTAATTGACCTTAAACTTCAATAGAAATATAATCTAAACCTCCAATTAATTGAAAATTATACTGCAATTTCGCTTGTTCAGGTGATTTAAATATCAGCTGGGAGATTTTATCATTATGTACCGAAAAGAAATAAAAGTTTTAGATTGTACCATCCGAGATGGTGGTTTGATGAATAACCACTTGTTCTCAGATGAATTAGTTCGTGGTGTTTTTCACGCTGTTAATGAGTCGGGTGTAGATTATATCGAATTAGGATATAAGGCTGATGAAAATCAATTTAAGCGCGGCGAATATGGCCCGATGAAATTTTGTTCAGAGAAGGATTTAGAAAATGTTATTGGTGATACAAAATTGAATTGTAAAGTTTCTGTTATGGCCGATATTGGTAGGTTTGATCCCAATTCAGTCATTCCAAAATCTGAAAGTTTTGTCGACATGATGCGCGTAGCTTCCTACGTTAAGGATATTGATAAGGCAATTGCATTTGTTAATTCTTTAAATGCGAAAGGTTATGAAACCACTATTAACATTATGGCTGTTTCTCATGCTAGAGAAAGGGAATTAGACGAGGCCCTTGCGCAGGTAGAAAAAGAAAGTGCTGCAGATGTGATTTACTTGGTTGATAGTTTTGGTGCTCTATACTCTGAACAAATAGCCTATTTGGCTAAAAAATATAAAGGGGCTATGCCCAGTCGCGAAATAGGAATTCATGCACATAATAATCAACAACTCGCATTTGCTAATACAATAGAAGCTATCATTCAGGGTATAAATTATTTAGATGGAACTATTTTTGGTATTGGTCGCGCTGCTGGCAATTGTCCTCTTGAATTATTGCTAGGGTTTTTAAAGAATCCAAAATTTAATATTCGTCCTATATTGAATGTATTGGGAAGAGACTTCGTGAAATTAAGGGAAGAAATTGAATGGGGATATACTATCCCATATATGATAACTGGTATTTTAGATCTGCATCCTCGCGCCGGAATGAAGTTAAGAAACTCTGACGATAAAGACGAATATTTGGGATTCTATGAAAAATTAACTTCAGAAGCCAACGTCTAACGGATGGTCTTCGATCTACCACGATTTGAATCTGAGCCCGTAATTGGAATTATTAGAGGGTTGAATGAAAGTTCCTTAGAAGGTGTGGTAGATGCAGCTTTAGCCGGAGGCCTTCGATTTCTGGAAATTACTCTAAATACCCCAGATGCATTTCACCTGATCGATAAAATTAACACTAAATATACCCAATTACAGATTGGAGCAGGCACTGTTCTCTCTGCGGAGATGGCTAAAAAAGCTATCGATGCGGGAGCTAAATATATTGTCGCTCCTAATTTTGATGAAGAAGTGTCTACATTTTGCGTCAAAAACAAAATAGCCTATTTCCCTGGTGCATTGACCCCATCTGAAATAAACAAGGCATGGGAATCAGGTGCCACTATGGTTAAAGTTTTTCCTGCTTCGCAAATGGGGCCAGATTATTTTAAAATAATTAAAGGGCCTTTTGAAAAAATAAAATTGATGGCTGTTGGTGGAATTAATCCGGGTAACATCAAAGATTATCTTGGTGCCGGAGCTGATGCTGTTGCATTGGGAGGTTCCATTTTTTCAACACAGCGTATGGTAAACCGGAGGTTTGAGGAAATTTACAAAGATATTGAAGAATTTATGTTTGCAGTAAAAGATTTTTACTCTAAAATGCGTGGCGTGGAGGGATAAACTGCTAAGAATTTTGGTGGAGGCGGAATATGAGTTTTGACTTTATGAAAGAATTTATGATGTTTGAAGACGAAGAGCGGTTTGCTGGTCTTTGCGAACAAATTGAAGAGGCGATTCGAGATATTGATGCCGGGGAAAATAAGGTTTCAGAACTGGAAATTATGCAAGCGTTAGACTTTGTTGGTTTCAATTTGTTTCGCGATAACTGGGAAGAGTATAAGAAGATGGATATGATGAACCGAGACCAGTCCCAACCCATAAATTTCAAAGGCAAAAACAAAAGGTTTCTACATTAATTATCTTTTCTCAATTTTTTAGACGCTCGACCTCCAAGTATTACTTTTACTAAGCATCATTGTATATCGAATAACCACACCAATTCCATCCCTCTTATTCAATTTCTTTCTTTGCTTTAATGATGAAGGTGTAAACTAAAGCAAAGATAAATGCTGCGAACAAGATGGCCTGACCAATAAAAGTTTCCCATGTTGGATACATTCCCAGCCAGGAGATATTAGGTAAAAATTTAGCTGCAGTCATGGAAAATTGTTCGCCCATTTGTAACTCATGAATTCCTTTTCCCAAGAAGGTGAAGGCCATGTAGTACAGTAAGACACTGGTAAAACCAAAAAACCATTTAAAAGGAACTCGCATTCCTAAATAATTGACTAAATAAAATACACCAGCCAGCATGACACATCCAGTCAAGAAACCCGGAAGAATGCCTCCAGTTGTTTTTCCTGCGTATAAAAAGAGAGCCTTATAAAATAAGACCGTCTCAAACCCTTCTCTGTATACAGAAATAAAAGCAACGGCGCTTAGGGCGAAAGTATTGCCCTGTGACAAAGCACCATGCATCTTTTTATTGATGTACTGTTGCCATTTTTTATTATCTATATTTGAGACAAGCCAATAGCTTACCGAGAATAAAATTACGACAGAGACTAGCATAATCCAGCCTTCTAATAGTTCTTGGCTGGCCATATTTAGTTGGAGCACTTCATGGACGGCATATGCAGTAAGAAAACTTGCCAAAATTCCTACTATAACTCCAATATGTATATTTTTTACGTGCGCGTCGTTTTTTGATTTTCTTAAGAA
>CAZMBO010000034.1:0-13210 GCA_964564655.1 uncultured Nitrospina sp.
CGAATCAGGAAGGCAATAGGATATACGAAAATAGCCCGGGCAACCGAATCCGCGTCCAGGTACAACCAACACCTTTTTCTCTGCCAGTTTACTCACAAACTCCACTTCATCCTCTATAGGCGATTTGGGAAAGAAATAAAATGCGCCTTGAGGTTTGACAACCTCATAACCAATTCGGACCAATTCACCATATAAAAAATCTCGCTTTTTTCGATATTGTTCAACATCCACCGTTACCCCTTGCACATTTTTTAAAACACGTTGGATCAAAGCAGGTGCATTCACAAAACCCAACACCCGGTTAGAAAAAATCAGTCCGGCCATTAAGTTGTCAGCATCTTCGCATTTCGGGTGCACTGCCACAAATCCAATTCTTTCCCCTGGCAACGCAATGTCTTTCGAGTGGGACGTGATGTAAATACTATTTACATAAAATTCAAGAACGTTCGCAGCCTCTACCCCATCAAAGGTAATTTTTTTATAAGGGTCATCCGAGATTAAATAAACAGGCCTACCCGATTTATCTGAATGCTTTTTCAATATCTTTGCTAATTCTTTCAGTTCTTCGCGCGAATAAACCACACCGGTGGGATTGTTGGGTGAATTGATTATTACCGCCTTGGTTTTTTCATTCAAAGCATTTTTCAAGCCATCAAAATTGAGAGTAAAATCATCATTCGTTTTGACAGCTACTACTTTACCTCCGTGGTTATCTGCATAAAAAAGATACTCCACAAAATAAGGAGCGAAAATTACAACTTCATCGCCACTATCAAGCAGGGTTTTAAGGGTGATGTTCAAGCCACCTGCAGCTCCGCAAACCATCACCAGGTTATTTGCAGAAAGTGTTACTTTGCATTCCTCAGAAAGTGTTTTAGAAATGGCCTCTCTAACATCCTGAAAACCTGCGTTAGGCATGTAGCGGTGAAGACCGGGCGAAGTATCTTTCGCTGCCTGCACTAGAGCATCCTGCACTTTCTTTGGGGGCTCAATAACGGGATTTCCCAAGGAAAGATCAAACACATTTGCCTCGCCAAATTCTTTTTTTAGGCGAATTCCTTCTTCAAACATCTTCCTGATCCAGGAAGATGTTTCCATAAATCCGCTCACTTTTTTCGAGATAGTCATTCCTCAACACCTGATTAATTAAACTAAAAATAAATTTTGCAAATAAACTTCCCATCTTTATCATAATCTGCGGTAAGGTTCAACGGCACGCTAACTTTTTATTAATGGATACCTTCTTTCAGCTATGGCAATTATTCAGTTTGTTGATGTCTTTAAAACCTATCAAAATGGAGCAACCTCGGTCACAGCCTTGAAAGGCGTAAATTTGAGTTTTGATGCTGGTGACTTTGTTACCATCATGGGTCCTAGTGGGGGCGGTAAAACCACTTTGCTTAATTTACTGGCAGGACTGGACCTGCCTGATCGAGGACAAATTTATTTGCAAGAGCGAAAAGTCTCCGATCTTTCCGACCACGACCTAACATTATTACGAAGAAAAGAAATTGGTTTTGTTTTCCAGTTTTTTAACCTAATGCCAACCCTGACAATTCAGGAAAATGTGGAGCTTCCACTGCTTCTTGCTCATTCGTCAAAAACCCAGGGCAGTCGCGTGCAAACACTTTTGGAATATGTTGGGCTCTGGAATCGCGCTCAATCTTTTCCAGCAGAACTATCGGGGGGCGAAATGCAACGTATTGCTATCGCTCGAGCCTTGGTTCACGAGCCTGTGATCCTCCTAGCAGATGAACCCACTGGAAATCTTGATTCTGAAAACGGACAAAAAATTATTGAACTGATGAAACGCGCTGCTACTGATTTTAATACCACTGTCATTCTCGTTACCCACAATCCACAAATAGCAGAATTCGGTAATCGGCATTTCGAAATCCGCGATGGAAAACTAACCAATATTTGATTGTGAGCTTTCTTTACTACTTTAAGGATCTGTTTACAGCGCTCATCCTGCGCCCCTTAATTCGGGATCCATTTCGGACCATCATCACCATTTTTGGCGTTGCTGTGGGGGTTGCTGTCTTTCTTAGTATCCGCCTCGCCAATCAGCAAACGATGATGTCATTTACAGAAAGTGTCGATCTGGTACTCGGTCGTGCCGATGCTGTGATTCGGGCCGAGGGCATAGACTTTGACGAAATCTATTTTGAAAAGCTCCATGCACTTAGAAAAGAAATTAAAGTCTATCCCGTCATCGAAGGTTATGGCACAGAAACTACTAGTGGAGAAGTTGTAGAAATCATTGGCACGGATCTTTTACAAGATAGCGGGATTCGTGATTTTTCCTTAAAAACAGTAGAAAAAGATCTAAAAGGGTTGTTGCCCCTCATAATGGATCCCGTAGGTGTGATTATTCCGGAAAAATTTATACCGGATGTCCAGGTTGACGCAGGTAGTTCTCTGCAATTTCTAATTAAGGGAAAAGAGAAAACACTCAAAGTTAACGCGGTCTTGGAAAATAAGGGTATAGGTAAAGCTCTAAATGGAAATTTTGCGTTAATGGATATCGCGGCAGCTCAAAATGTTTTTGAAAAATTTGGCCGCCTCGACCGAATTGACATTCAGTTTCTAAAAAAAGTAAATTTCGATGTCATGCAAAAAAAGATTGCCGCTTTACTACCCGAACATCTTCAAGTGGAACGACCACAACGTAAAAACCAACAAGTAGAAAAAATGCTACAGGCATTTCAATACAATCTTACCGCCTTGAGTTTCGTTGCCCTGCTTGTAGCTCTATACCTCATTTACAATATGATCGCGCTTTCTGTCGTGCGGAGGAGGGTCGAAATCGGGACATTACGTGCTCTTGGCGCAACCCCCACGTTAGTCGCCCTGATATTTTTTCTGGAAGCGGGAGTCATTGGTGCCGTTGGTTCTATTTTAGGAATTGGGCTGGGGTATTACTTTGCACAATTTTCACTGGATGCCATTTCCATGACCGTCAACAACCTATACGCGCCAAGCTATGTGACTGAAATTGATTTCCAATGGCAAGAAATGGGACCCTATTTTTTATTAGGAGTCATACTTTCATTTATTTCAGCTCTCATACCCGCCTGGGATGCAGCGACAACACCGCCCACTTCGGTTATGCGGCGCGGAAGTTATGATCTGAAACTTTTTCGCGGGAGTCGACAATTAAATTTTTCGGCGGGAGGTGTTTTTCTGATCGCCGGATTCTGCACACAATTCCCACCCATCAATCAATTCCCCTATTTCGGTTTCTTTTCTGTTTTCCTAATTATTCTTGGCTTGTCCATGTTATCGCCGGCAGCCTTACTTTGGACTCGTGACAGATTTCATAATTTCTTTAAAAATATGATGGGAGGAGAAGGTCTATTGGCCTGCATGAATCTTTCACAAAATGTTGGGAGAAACGCACTGGCTGTTTCTTCCCTGGCCATTGCATTTATGATGGTCATCAGCATGTCCATCATGGTTCATAGCTTTCGGCAAACTGTAATTGTCTGGATCGATCAGACTTTAAAAGCCGATTTATTTGTTCGAGTTGCGGGAGGGCGAGATATTGACTACCAACATACTTTGCCATCCGAACAGGTCGAAAAACTAAAATTGGTTTCTGGCATAACAGCGATTGATCAGTTTCGAGCTATCGATATTTCCTACAACAATCTCCCAGTTGTTCTAGCTACGGGCGATTTTTCAGTATTATCTAAATTTGGAAACCTTGTGATCAAAGCAGGACCCTCTGCAAATGAATTAGACCAGTATATGGTTGGTAAAAATCGTGCGATTGTTTCAGAAGCTTTTTCTCTCAAACATAAAGTTCAAGTAGGCGATACACTGAATTTAAAAAGCCCAAAGGGCCCGGTGAAACTGGAAATTACAGCCATTTATTTCGACTACTCCCGGGAACGGGGTTACATCATTCTTGACCGAACCACCTTTTTAAAATATTACCAGAAAAGTCAAATCAACAGTTTTGTAATCTATCTCAATGATAAAACTAAATTGAATAGTGTTCGAAAAGAAATTTTAAATAGACTTAAAAAACACAAATTGATTCTCCGATCCAACTCAGAACTTAAAAAACAGGTTCTGGAAGTGTTCGACAAAACTTTTGCCATCACCTATTCCCTCGAAATTATAGCCATCCTTGTGGCTGTGCTGGGCCTTTTCAACACCCTAGTCTCTCTAATTCTCGAACGAAAACGGGAAATAGGCATTCTAAGATTTATAGGTGCCTTCACCAGCCAAGTCAAACGTATGGTAATGATAGAAGCTGGAATACTAGGATTGATCGGGTCTGCAATGGGTTTGATCGCGGGAATTATCGTTTCCTATATTCTAATTTTTGTTATCAACAAACAATCCTTTGGCTGGACCATCCAGATTCATTTCCCCTATTTTTATATTTTCCTATTGGTTGGGTTTTCCTGGGGAATTTCTGTTCTTGCCGGACTCTACCCCGCTCGCCTCGCCCAACAATTAAACCCTAAAGAAGCTGTAAGGGTTGAGTAGTAAGGCAAGTCCTTGGATACCAGAGCAAACCATTCCAAAGAATTATTGACACACTTATAGACTTAGGAAAAAAGCAGAAAACGAATTTCACATTCCTCTTAAATCTAACAGTCTCAATTCTAGTTTTTCACGTCCATTCCAAGAGTTGAGGTGAAGCTCGTATGTTATGTCAAAAACTTCATTGGCAATATCAATCGAATCGAATATATGGGCAAAGTTAAAGGCAACCACCTCGATATGTTCTCCTCCTTGAGCAGCATAAAAACGAATATGGTTTTTTTCCTTACCAATATATTTTACTTTTTTAATTTGTACTTTATTGGATTGAAAAGATGGAACTGGGTTTTCAGCGCCAAAGGGTTCCAACAAAGAAACACTTTTATATAGTGCTAAATCGATTTGAGAAAGCTTAAGAATGGTATCTATTCTCAATTTAGGAATTAAATCTTTTTCTTTCAAATATTGACTTCCCACTTTGTTCATGGCAACACAGAAGGCATCTATATTCTCTTCTTTTATAGACAATCCTGCTGCATAGGCATGGCCCCCAAATTGTATGAGATGTGAGGAACAATCCGTAAAAGCTTTGAACAGATTAAATTTTGGTATGCTTCGACCCGACCCCTTCCCTAGGCCTTCTTCCATTGCAATCAAAACCGTCGGACGATTATATTTATCCACTATTTTGGAAGCTGCGATACCAATAACTCCAGGGTGAAAAATTTCTGACGCCAACACAATCACTCTCTTATTTTTAAGGTCCCCATCGTTGCGCAATAATGACTCTGCTTCCAGAAAAGTCTCCTCCTGAATTTTCTTTCTTTCCTTGTTTGTTTTTTCCAGTTCATTTGCTAGAACTTTGGCAGCCGAAAGGTCAGTTGCTGTTAGCAAATGTAACCCATTATCCGCTTTACCCAATCGACCCGCAGCGTTGAGTCTTGGACCCAAGCCGAATCCTACTGAGCGTGCATCGACATTCCCTACAATCCCCGCCACCTCTTTCAATGCCACCAGCCCCGGCTTAGTGGAAGTGGATAAAACATCTAATCCATGCCGAGTTAATATATGGTTTTCTCCTGTCAAAGGAGCAACATCAGCAATGGTTCCCAAGGCAAGTAAATCTAAATGGCGTTTTAAGTTTGGCAAGTCTTCTTTTTTTCTTCCAGATGCATACAATTCTTTTCGGACACCGACAGCTAATTTAAACGCCAGACCCACACCGCTTAAAAAGCGAAAGGGATAATCGCATTCATTTCGATGTGGATTCAACACAGCCACTGCCTTAGGCAAACCTTCCTCACCAACCTGATGATGATCGGTAACAATCACATCTAAACCTAACTCATTTGCCAAAGCCACTTCTTTGACACCTGTAATACCGCAGTCGGCCGTTATCATCAGAGTAGCACCTTGCTCCCGTATTTTTCGAACTGCGTCTGAATTTAGACCGTATCCTTCTATGTGGCGTTCCGGAAGATAGGCTGTTACCGAACAGCCGAGGTCGCGAAAAAAATGTGTCAGGAAAGCCGCTGAAGTCACACCATCGACATCATAATCACAGAATACAGTAATAGATTCCTCATCATCTATAGCACGGATCACCCGCTTTACTGCCTCACCCATGCCAGCCATCAGAAAAGGATCGTGTAATAATGCAAGGTCGGCGTGGAGAAAATGCTTTGCTTCTTCTGTGGTCGTTACACCGCGATTGATCATTAACACCGCTATGGTAACTGGAATATCAAGTTCTTTGGCTAAAGCTAAGGACTTGTCCGTAGAAACCTCAGCGAGACACCATTTTTTTTTCGAGAATGAAAGCATGAAATATTTATCGATTTATATATTCTGAAACACCCTTGAACTTACTGCGGTGAATCGGGCAGGGGCCATGCTCTTGAATCAGAGTTCGATGCAATTTTGTGCCGTACCCCTTATGACGATTAAATTCATATTGTGGATAAAGCTTATGATAGTCCTCCATGATGCGGTCGCGTGTTACCTTCGCAAGAACCGACGCTGCGGCAATAGATAAACTTTTAGAGTCGCCCTTCACAATCGTCCATTGATCTAAAGTGGATTCAATTTTTTGATTTCCATCAATGAGCAATAGATCAGGAATAGGATTCAATTGATCCACCGCTTGTTTCATAGCCAGCCGTGCCGCTTGTAAAATGTTAATCTCATTAATTATCTTATGGTCTACAACTGCAACTCCATAAGCAGTAGCACTTTCCTGAATTTTTAGGAACAATTCTTTGCGTTTTTTAGGAGACAATTTTTTTGAATCGTCCAAACCAACGATATCGATATTAGCAGAAAAGATTACCGCAGCGGCAACCACAGGACCAGCAAGAGGCCCACGACCCGCCTCGTCCACTCCCGAGATGTTTCTAAAACCCTGGTTGGCCGCTTTGGCCTCGTACTCCATTAAGTTCATCACCAAAGCATAATGTATCCAAATCCAGCACGCAACCCACCCTTCAAAGGCTGGGTTGAAATACATGTATTAGACTTTTATAATTAATTTATGCAGAAACATTTTATTTTTATATTACTATCCGGCCTTGTCATTTATGCATGTACCACAACACCTGTCTCTAACCGGTCCACCTTGATTCTTATTCCTAAGTCGCAGGAAGTTTTGTTAGGAAAACAATCGTACAATCAAATATTAAAAAAAGAAAAGAAATCAGAAGACACACAATTGAATCAAATTGTCCAGAGAGTAGGACAAAGAATTATTTCCGTTAGCGATATGCCAACACTGGAATGGGAGATTAAGCTCATTGAATCAGACCAAAAGAATGCTTTCGCCTTACCGGGAGGTAAAATTGCTATTTATACCGGCATTCTTTCTGTAGCGAAAAATGAAGCAGGGTTGGCTACCGTAATGAGTCATGAAATTGCTCATGTCATTGCCCGTCATGGTGCGCAAAGAATGACCCAGCAAATGTTATTACAAGGGGCAATGATCGGGGCTGGCTTGAGCATGAAAAACAGTAAGCAAAGAAATATTGTTCTTTCTGCGTTGGGGGTTGGTGTTCTTTATGGTTTTACCCTACCATTCAGCCGATTGCACGAAAGTGAAGCAGACCAAATTGGATTGATCTATATGGCTAAAGCAGGCTATGATCCGAATGAAGCAATTAACTTCTGGCAGAGATTCAGTCAAATAAAAGGGGACAAAGGTCCTCCTGAATGGGCTTCAACTCATCCGGCTGATGTAACACGCATGCAGGGGCTTAGGAGTTATCTTTCGCGAGCAAAATACGATTATCAAAATGTAAAAGTAAAACACGGTCTCGGGCAATCCTTTAGGCTACCACAATCTGATCAACCCAAAAGCCTTCAACCTATACCTGGTGTATCAGTTGAAGCCCTTACTCCTTAGTAGAGATATTAGTCATACCTAGATCCTCCAACAAAAATGGTGTCGTGTGTGGTATGAAAATTTCTCTATCATACAAAGCGCGATTAGGAAGAAGCTTTAGCGGCTTTGGCTTTTTTCCCTCGCTTCGGTATCTTCTTGGCTTTTGTAGTAGATCGGATAGGCTTGAGCTCCTTCAATCTTGCAGCCTTACCACGCAGCTCTCTAAGGTAATACAACTTGGCCTGACGAATTTTAGCACGCTTGACAATGTCAATTTTTTCAACCCTGGGAGAATGAATTGGAAAAATACGCTCGACACCAATGCCAAATGAAATTTTTCTTACTGTCAGAGTCTTTCTTGCTCCCCCACCGCGCATCTTGATGACCACACCTTCGATCACTTGAATACGTTCCTTTTCACCTTCAACGATGCGCATATGCACCTTGACGGTGTCGCCAATATGAACATCCGCAACTTCTTTTTTCATTTCCTTAGCTTCAATTTGGTCTATTAAATTCATTTACCTTTCTCCTAGGGTTGTGCTTAAAACAATTATCTTTATTTAAAAACTTTTCGTTAATCTACCGATGATTCCCGAAGACCTAGCAAACGATCAAGAATGATAGCAATGGCCCCGCGAACTGGCAGATGATTGAATCCATTAATGCCCTCAATGGGCAACAGGGCATGATCTGCATTTTGAATCAGATTTTTTTCTAACCCCCACCCTGTACCAAAAACAAGAAGGCTAGGCTCTTTCTGTTTCAATTCTTTTTTCAACGCCTCATAGCCAATACTCTGAGGTGCTTTTTTTGCTCCTGTAACAATAACACGAAGTTTTTTCTGACTTTCCGCCGTAATCTCTTTAATTACATCGTTGAGGTTGTTTTTTACAACCGTTTTTAGCAGTGCTTCTTTTCGAGTGGGATTATATTCAGCACCATACCCAGTCAACCAATGGCCAATCAATCGCTCCACCATTTCTTGCTGGGTTTTAAGTGGTGTGATTACATAAAATGTTCCCACCCCATAAGTTCTACAAGCACGCGATATATCATGAATATCCAAAGTTGTTACGGATGAAACGATCACTTCCCCAGATTTGTTGTAAACAGGAAAATGGACCAGCGCCAAATGAATATTCGAATTCGATACCTCACCGACCTGTTTCAAAATTTTATTTTCTAATTCGACCGTTTATTTTTTTCAAGAAGATCAGGGCGAACACTTTCTGTTTTTTTTAATGCTTCAGTTTTCTGCCAGGCACGAATTTTTTTAGGGTCGCCGGAAACCAGAACATCTGGAACCTTGAATCCCTTATAGTCTCTTGGTCTAGTGTACTGCGGATATTCCAGCATCCCATCTGAAAATGACTCTTCAACGATAGATTCGGAATCACCCAAAACACCCGGTATTAACCGGGATACGGCTTCAACCAAAACCATCGCTGGAATTTCTCCGCCTGTCAAAATATAATCACCAATAGAAATTTCTTCATCCACAAAGTGCAGCCGAATCCGTTCATCAACCCCTTCATAGCGACCACAAATCAGGATCAAATTTTCCTGAAAAGAAAGTTCGCTCGCCTTTTCCTGGTTGAAAGGACTGCCACCCGGTGAAAGTAAAATCGTCTTAGCTTTTGGCACATCCTTCTTTATAGTCTCCAAAGCTCGGGCAATAGGTTCAACATTCATTACCATACCCACGCCACCACCGAAGGGCGTGTCATCCACCTTCCGATGCTTGTTCAGCGTATAATCGCGCAGGTCGTGAACCTGTATATCCAGCAATCCCTTTCCGCACGCCCGCTCAATAATGCTATCGCCAAAAGGGGATTCAAACATCCCCGGGAAAATGCTAATAATGTCAAACCGGAGTGTCTTCAAATAATCCCTCAACACAATGAAATATAAGTTTACCCTTTTCGAGGTCGATGGTTTGCACCACCGAGTCGATCATCGGAATCAGCCATTCTTTTCCTTCACTTCGAACAACATAGACATCGTTACTTCCTGTTGCTATTACAGCTTCCACAATACCGTAATATTTTCCGGTATCGTCAAATGCTTTTAATCCCTCTATCTCGAAGCGGTAATATTCACCCTTAGGCAGCGGTTCGAAATCTTCTCTCGCAACCCGAAGTTCCTGACCCGTTAAATTTTTTGTAGCCTCGATGCTATTGATTCCATCGAACTTAATAATAAAAGGAGATTTGGCACCACGAACCGACTCAATCTTTAATTGAGTTTCTCCCAAACGAACCCGTTGTTCTCTTTGCACTATGACATCATCCCTATCGGAAGGGAAAAATTTCAACTCCCCTTTCAAACCATGAGATCGAGTTACTCTTCCTACCGGAATCCAATCCATGTCACTTAATAATTTCAAGCACGGCACGTTGTTTTAACTTGGTCGCAGTTACATTTAGAATAGTACGAAGCGATGCAAACACTATGCACCGACCCCGGCTTTTTTGAAAAGGGAGCCCACTGTTTTACTAGGCTTTGCACCTTTCTTAATCCATTCCACTGCCTTTTCCGCATCCACCTTACAACCATTTTCTTTTAGCATAGGATCGTATGTTCCCAGAATCTCGAGAAATCTACCATCTCTCGGCATCCTAGAATCAGCTGCGACAATTCGGTAGAAAGGTTTCTTTTTTGCTCCTCGTCTAGTTAATCTAATTACTACTGCCAATGTTTTCTCCTTCTTGAAATTCAGCCTTCCCGAAAAAGGAAAGACTCATAAAATTACACTCAATCTACAAAACTAAATCTTCATTAACGGCCCATGAATCCGCCACCGCCTATCAGGCTCCCGAAATTGAGCCCACCGCCTCGTGAAACTTTTTTCATCATCTTTTGCATCTGCGTAAACTGTTTTAACAGTTTATTAATATCATTCACGCGAGTTCCGCTCCCTTGGGCAATTCTGCGCTTGCGACTTGCGTTTATGATATTATGCTTTGCTCTTTCTTTTAGCGTCATCGAATTGATTATCGCTTCGATTTGCACGAAAGCTTTATTGTCGACCTTAAGACCTTTTAACTTTCCAGCACCCGGTATCATTCCCAGCAACTGTTCCATGGAACCCATTTTCTGAATTTGCTTCAACTGATCGCGAAAATCTTCAAGAGTAAAAGCGTTAGCCTTGAACTTTTTTTCCAGTTCTTCTTGTTCTTCCCTTTCAAAATTTTCTTCTGCCTTTTCGACCAGCGACATGACATCGCCCATCCCAAGGATGCGCGAAACTATCCTATCCGGATGAAAAGGTTCAAGGGCATCCAACTTTTCTCCCATACCTACAAAGCGAATGGGTTTCCCGGTAATAGACTTAATGGAGAGTGCTGCGCCGCCACGGGCATCACCATCCATCTTCGTTAAAACAACGCCATCGATGCCAATGGCATCGTTGAAAGTTTTTGTAATTTCTGCGGACTGCTGACCCATCATCGCATCAGCAACAAACAACACTTCATGCGGTCGAACCGTTTCCTTAATGCATTTGAGCTCATCCATCAAATCTTCATCAACCTGTTGGCGACCTGCAGTATCGATGATGACTACCTGACTCATTTTATCTGTTGCGTCATCCAAAGCTTTTTTACAAATGGCAACCGGGTCTCGTTCTTCGCCGCCTTCATAAACAGCAACATCCAGGTCTCGACCTAAAACACGTAACTGTTCAATCGCAGCCGGACGATACACATCTGCAGGAACCAGAAGACAGCTTTTACCTTTTTCCTTAAAGCGTTTCGCCAGTTTACCTACTGTTGTGGTTTTACCCGATCCTTGCAAGCCGGCCATTAAAATTATGGTCGGCGGTTTGGAGGCAAATTGTATGTCTGTGAACTCATCACCGATTAAAACCGTCAACTCGTCATTAACAATTTTAACCATCTGATGCCCCGGAGTCAGACTCTTCAAAACTTCCTGACCGACCGCTTTTTCGCGAACGAGTGCAAGAAAACCTTTGATCACCGTCAGGCTAACATCAGCTTCTATCAATGCAACACGAATTTCCCGCAGCGCTTCATCGACATCGGCCTCTTTTAATATCCCCCGACCTTTTAAATTTTTGTAGATTCGTTCAAGACGATCCGATAAATTTTCAAACATGAGAAATCTGTATAAACCCTTAAAATTTCAGGGGGAATGCTCGGTCTTATTTTAAATAAGTTAGTATATAATAACCCCTAGAAACAGGCAATATATAATATGCAGTTATCCCTCAATGGATCTTAAACTATGAAAAACAAAGCAGTAGTGCTTTTAAGCGGCGGTTTGGACTCCGCAACAACACTGGCAATTGCAAAAAATCAGGGTTTTGAGGTCTATGCTCTCAGTTTTGATTACGGGCAACGACAACGGGTGGAACTGAAAAAAGCCAAAGAAATTGCAAAAAAGTTAGCCGTCGCCGATCACCAGATCATAACCATTGACCTGCGACAATTTGGTGGATCAGCACTAACCGACTCCATTGATGTCCCTACGAATCGCGATGAAGAAGAAATGAGCAAGGAAATTCCCATAACCTACGTTCCTGCTCGCAATACTATTTTTCTTTCTTTTTGCCTGGCATACGCGGAAGTAAAAACTGCACAGAACATTTTTCTGGGAGTAAATGCCATAGACTACAGTGGTTATCCGGATTGTCGCCCCGAGTTCATCTCTGCATTTGAAACTCTAGCCAATCTCGCAACCAAAGTGGGAGTGGAGGGAAAAGAAAAATTAAAAATACACACTCCATTAATCCAACTTACAAAAGCAGAGATCATACTTAAAGGAGTAGAACTGGGTCTGGATTATTCATTGACCCACAGTTGTTATAGTCCTAAAGAAAACGGTAGCGGTTGCGGTAGTTGCGATAGCTGCCAACTGCGCTTGAAAGGATTCAAGGAAGCTGGGCTTAAAGACCCGATTGAATATACAAAATCTGATTAACCAAAGATGGGAATGGGTCACACCATCCTTTTATCAAACCAGCGTGAAGGATCCTATTACCCACTACGATTCACTAGTACATTTTACTGCCTTCTTCTATGTGTTGGTGTTGCGCTTCTCTCATTTCATGGCCCCTTCTTTCATTGTACTGCCTTCTTCTTTCACATGACCTTTTTTGTGCTCGTATTTGCCGTACTTCTTTTCGTAGTATTCTTTGGAGTGTTCCACTCCCAAGTGTTCACCCGTCATGCCTGAATGGTCGCCTTCCATACCACCACTACCTTCTTCTTTATATTCGTGAGCCATAGCACGGGATTTATAATCCATTTCCATTGCCGAGCCACCACTACCTTCTTCATATATACTATGATCACCCTTTTCACCGTCATGTGC
>CAZMBO010000034.1:13310-16125 GCA_964564655.1 uncultured Nitrospina sp.
TGATCACCCTTTTCACCGTCATGTGCACCGTCATGTGCTAGAGCAGTCGAAGCAACTAACAGTAACGTTCCCATCTGGGCCAATAAAATCATAGTAAACATTCTTTTCATTTTGATCTCCTTAATATTGAAACGGGAAACGTAATTTATGTATCAAGAGTATCAGTTTTCATCTTGCCAAAGAAAGAAAATTATAAATGCTGCCAGCTTTCAGCACCATCCACAAAGAGTGTGTCTCCATTAACGAATTGATTTTCTATTAAATAGTCCAAAGCCTGCAACAGGTTTTCGGTTTTTCCGTGAGTACGAGTGGGAACTTTTTTTGCAGCTTTATCTAAATAATCGGGTGCTCTTCCTTGAGGTGGCAGAATAAGTCCTGGTGCGATGCCATTTACGCGAACAGTTTCTCCCCATTCTACTGCGGCCAGTTCGGTTAAATATTTTAATCCAACTTTACTAACGGAGTAAGCCCCAAAAGTGGGAATATGCTTCCGCACACGTTCATCTATAATATTGACGATCATACCTCTGTTAATGCTTCGCTTATAGTCACGCATTAACAGATAAGGAGACATTAGATTTAAATGCAGGGTATCAGTCAAAGTATTCCTTTGGGTTTCTTCCAGGTTTTCCTGGATAAAGTTTGCCGCTGAATTAATTAGCAACTCCACATCATCAAAATCGGCAAGTACCCTTGCGACAAATTGCTCTGTTTGGATTAGATTAGAAAAATCACACGAATAACCTTGGCAATGCACACCATATGACTTTATTTCTTTAATCACTGCTGACGGATTCGACTTATGATAATGCAAGGCAATACTGAATCCTTTGTCTGCAAGATGCAGAGCCATGACTCTGCCAATGCGAACGGCTCCTCCTGTTATGATTGCTGTAGGCATTTTTGCTCCCTGTTTGGCTTATGGTATACTTGAAGCATTTAACTTCAAATTTCTTATTAAATCCACCTAAATTCAAAGCATTATTCGAACGGATTTGCAGGTAATTTTGTGAACAGGAGTCAGGTTGTGATTGAAAAAAAATGTGTGAATATTGCAGTGCTAACCGTGTCTGACACGAGGACGGAAGCAGATGACAAGTCGGGTCAGGTTCTAGTCGATCGAATTAAAGACGCCGGACATCATCTGGCAGAAAAAAAGATTATCAAGGATGAAAAAGATTTGATTCAGGGGCAATTGAAAAAATGGATCGCCAGCCCAGAAGTAGACGTTGTGATAGCCACTGGAGGAACCGGTGTCACTGGCCGCGATATTACCCCGGAAGCCTTTGAAGAATTGTATGACAAATCCATTCCCGGGTTTGGTGAATTGTTTCGTATGTTAAGCTACCAAAACATAAAGACTTCCACCATGCAATCGCGCTGCACCGGCGGCGTTACTAATGGCACTTTCCTTTTCGCCTTGCCAGGCTCCACAGGCGCCTGCAAAGATGGCTGGGACCAAATACTGATCCATCAGTTTGACAGCACGCATAAGCCCTGCAACCTGGTAGAGTTGATGCCTCGCCTTCTAGAATAGCGGCGGGCCTCCCCTGGTAATTGGTCAAAGGCATTTTATACGAACAGTTATCGTTGTGCTTCTAGATTGGGAATTCAAAGAGTCTCGCACGTAAGATATAGGAAAACCATGCAACATTATCAATTTGAGGTAGACGAAGCTTCGAGCAAAAAACGTCTTGATGTTTTTCTATCTGAAAACCTTCCGGAGATCAGTCGCTCCCGGCTTAAAAAGTTAATCGATGAAAAACGGGTGACGGTCAACGAAAGGTCCCGCCCTGCAGGTTATAAAGTTCGAGTTAAAGAGAAAATTGAGTTTCATATTCCTCCTCTTAAGCAGTTATACACCGCATCTGAAAATATTCCTTTAGATATTATTTTTGAAGACGAGCATATACTGGCAGTTAACAAACCTGCTGGAATGGTAGTACATCCAGCACCGGGCCATTCCAGAGGAACCCTAGTTAATGCTCTCCTCCATCACTGCAAGGATCTATCTGGAATTGGCGGTGTGGAACGACCAGGAATTGTTCACCGCTTGGATAAAGAAACATCTGGACTTGTCCTAGTCGCCAAAACAGAAGCTGCGCATAAAAATCTCACAGCACAATTTAAAAAACGCGAAATAAAAAAAGAATACCTAGCCTTTGTAAAAGGCAACGTGAAAAAAGAAAATGGCACCATCAATTCCCCAGTTGGCAGACACCAGACGCAGCGCAAAAAGATGGATACCCGTCCCGAATACGGACGTCCAGCCTGCACTCATTATGAGGTACTGCAAAGAGGTAGAAACTGGACCTATATAAAGCTATACCCCGAAACCGGAAGAACCCATCAGATTAGAGTTCATCTAGCATCTATTCATCATCCCGTAATTGGTGACAAGTTATATGGTGGGAAAAATCCAAATTGCGGCACCCTAAAAATGGAAAGGCAGGCTCTTCATGCTCGCTGTCTTGAATTGAATCATCCTCTTTCTGGGGCGTTTCTTTCTTTTTCTGCCAATTTGCCTGTTGACATGGTAAGCTTTCTTCAATCTCAGAAATAAAAGACGAAATTACAAGCATTAAGACAATCTAAATACTGTGAACAACTTGTTAGTAAAAAGCTTCAACTCTCGACTTTACAATTTTGATAATTGAGAATGGGGGGGGAACAATCAACTAAAATTTACTATAACTTATTAATTTTCAATATCTTATAAAAAATCTAGCCCTACACTAATTTTTTTTTGACACTTCCTTAAAAATAAAACAGTTTTTCACATATTTATATTTTTTTTCTACGCGCGGGACAAGTT
>CAZMBO010000035.1:0-15708 GCA_964564655.1 uncultured Nitrospina sp.
TTACCCAGTATAGCCTCCGTAGCAAAAGTACGCTGCACAAGTGCGCGCAGTGAAAACCAGGGAGGAAAATTAATTGTTGTAGAGGGAGGAGAGTTTATAGAAGAAAAAGATTTTGCTTGTCCTCAAGGAACAACCATTGAGGTTGCCCAATTGTTTTATGTTACTCCGGCGCGCAGTAAATTTCTAAAAGGTGATTCCACAGAATTTTCTCACATTACTCAAGTAGTTACACAACAGGCACTGGCTTATCCATCGATTCAATTTCAATTGACCCATAATGGACGCGAGGTAATACAGACTCTACCGACTGATCAAATTCATTACCGGATAGCTGAGCTTTTTGGAACAGATCTTGCCAAATCTCTGGTTCAGGTAAAATCAAGTTCTGGTGATTATCGTTTGGAAGGTTATGTTTCTAATCCTGTCTTTACCCGATCGAACAGATCTGCACAATATTGTTTTATCAACGGACGTTTTGTTCGCGATAAGGTTGTTCTTCATGCCACACAGCAGGGTTACAGCCATTTGTTGCCGAAAGGGCAGCACCCAGCATTATTTTTATATTTAAATATGGACCCGAAATTGCTGGACGTAAATGTCCATCCCTCAAAAGCGGAAGTGCGTTTCGCGTTCCAGCAGGATGTGCATCAATTCATTTCTCGTAGCATCCGTGAAGCCCTTGAGGAAAATTTACAGTCACCCGTTGAAGATCTCCAGCCGGTTCACGAAAATATTCCAATAGAAACTAATTATGAAAAACCGTTTTATAGAGAAGCCCCTCCGTGGGTTAATAAATCGGAGGAAGTTGCAGCTTTCAAACAGAAGAATCTATCCGAAGCTTTAAAGAATATGACTGGCTCGCATGGCTTCCATTCGAAAATATCGTCTTCACCACAACAGGTAATGGGTTTCGATAAGGCTCCGATACCGGTTTCCAACCTAATTTATTCAGAGTTTGAACCATTAGGACAATTGAATAGTTCGTTCATCATCATGCAAGGGAAAAAGGGTTTGTTGGTGGTCGATCAGCATGTGGCTCACGAACGGATCTTGTATGAAAGATTTCGCGAATCAGCAAAGGAAAAGAAAATAGAAGTGCAAAATCTTTTATTCCCGTTAACCGTAGAATTTTCTCCAGCCGAAACTGAGTTGTTGATTTTTCATCTTGATCGATTAAAACAATTGGGACTGGAACTCGAAACTTTTGGTAAAAACGAATTTCTTCTTCGAACTGTACCGGCTATTTTGAAAAATATAGATAATGAGAAGTTATTACGCGATACCATCGAACTTCTTCCCAAAGATGGTGATGAAAATATTCTGCATGAAAAATATGAAGATGTTCTTATTATGATGTCTTGCCGCAATGCCATAAAAGTCAACCATCCCTTAAACCTAGATCAGATCCGTAAATTGATTTCTGATTTAGAACAAACCAGTATGCCCTTTACTTGTCCTCACGGAAGACCCATCTCCCTTTTATTCGGCATGGATGATATTCTTAAAAAATTTCTTCGGAAATAGACGATTCCCGTGGAAGGCAAATAAAAATTGTTTTCTTAGTTGTAGAAGGTGATTTTGGTGTACTGGTCGGATTAGCCTCGTACGGTCATTTTTTTGATGGATTTTGTCAGTTTTCCAAGCTTGATAGCAGTGTTAGCTTTTTCTTCTTTGCGAGGGATTTTTTTGGGTTTTCTATAGCGGAGTGAATTTCTATTATTTGTGTAAGTCCATTCAGCATCGAGTAAAAATTTTTTCTGGTTACTGGTATTCAATTTACGAAACAGCATAAGGAGTTTTTGCTCCCCTTTTTTTGTACTGATGAGGTGGTCGCCCAACTGACCTTTGAACATCAGACGCCCTTCTTCCAAGTTGCCACAAATCACTTCCGGGGGAACTTTTGAGTTTGGTAATATTTTTTGATCGGGCGTTTGTAACTCTTCGAGAAGAACTTTTGTTGTTAGCAAACGGTCGAGAGACAATTCTCCTAATCGTGCCAGTTTAACTAGGAGAGAGACCGGAGCATCTCTTTCACCTGCTTCGTAACGGACGTAGGTTCTAAATCCGATTCCCAGAACTTCAGACAAGGCCCCCTGTGTGCATTTGAGTTTTTTTCGGATAGTTTTTAAATTTTCCGAGAGGATTGTCATAAACTCTGCTGCTAGTTTTGGGTTTTAAGCTAGTTCGATGCCATTCTTTTTTAAATATTGATAGGCTTTATCAATCCAAAATCGTTCTTTCTCTAACTTATAATCCGGCAGGTCTTTTGCGGAACCGACAATACTTTTCATATTATCAATGGCTTCTTGTTTTTTGCCATTTTTATCCAATAAACGAGCATAATGATAATAAGCTTTGAAGAAATGGAATGAGTTTATTACTTCACCGTAGGTAGCTAATGCTTTTTCATCATTTCCACCTAAACGATAGCATTCGGCGAGTCCAAAAATAGCATTGCCATAGTCATATTTTTTATCCAGGGAGGTTAGTTTTTCCAGTACAGTAGAGGCTTCGTCATACCGTTCCAGGCCATGTAGGCATTTTGCAAGCCCGTATCTTGCTTCCAGCATTTCCGGATCGCGCTGGATGGCTTCTTCGAAATTAGCAATGGCAGATTCGTAGTTGTTTTGCTCCACATAAACCTGCCCAAGTTTTTCATAGTGAAAAGCTTTTTGATATTTGCCAATTAGTTCTTTTAGCTGAAGGGTTTCTTCGGTTTCTATTTCTTTTTTTTCAGGTTTGCCAAAGGGGATGATTGTGCCATCTGCTGTTGAAGCTACGCTGTTGGCTCGATTTTTGATTGCAAAAAAATATGCCACTGCCCCAACAGGCGGAAGCAGGATAATTATGATTATCCAAACAAAATGTTCGCGTCTTTGAATGCAATCCATACACATCCATAGCATGAATCCGATTGCAAGGTAATTAAATATTTCTGCCAACTTAGCCTCTATATTTGGAGTAATTTTATAATAACACTAGGCCATTGCCCGGTTTTTAAAATTAGGAATCCTCAACCACCTTATTACATGCATCGAGGAGAATAACTTTTGGTTGATATTTTTCCTTATCGCTATCTATGTTACCATAAGCCGCAACAATGATGCGATCATTTATCTGAGCTAGGCGAGCCGCAGCTCCATTGATTGAAAAAGTTCCAGAGCCCCGCTCGGCAGTTATAACATAAGTGATGAAGCGACTCCCAGTGTTGATATTATATATGTGAACCTGTTCGTAGGGGCGAATATCCACGAGATCAAGTAAATCTTCGTCAATGGCTATACTGCCTTCATAATCAATTTCAGTTGCTGTCACGGAGGCTCGGTGCAGCTTCGATTTCAACATTATTCTTTGCAATTTCAATCCCCTATAATGCAATTATCAATGAGTCGGGCAGGCCCGATTTTTACTGCCAACGCAATCAACGTTCGGCCTTTTACTTCTTCTTTCTCTTCTAAGCTTATCGGATCGCAAATAGAAATGTAATCGATTTGGGTTCCAGATTCAGCGGTAATTATGCTTTTTATATTCTGGCGCAACTGCTTTGAAGAAGTGATTCCTCTATTAACTTTTTCTTTAGAATCATTTAATGCCCTTGAAAGGGAAAGAGCTTTTTTTCTTTCTTCAGGAGATAAGTTGCTGTTGCGCGAACTCATGGCCAGGCCATCAGGCTCTCGGATTAATGGGACCCGATGAATGTGAACATCTAAATTTAAATCTCGGGTCATAGTTTCAATAACTGCAAGTTGTTGCCAATCCTTTTCACCAAAAAATGCATGTTGTGGACGAACAATATTAAACAACTTGAGAACTACAGTTGCCACTCCTTTAAATAATTCAGGCCGACTTTTTCCACACAGATGCTGAGTAATTCCATCAACCTGCACATTGGTTTTAAATCCTTCAGGATATATCGTATCCCTGTTAGGGTAAAACAACACATCAACTCCTATGGATTCAAGTTTTTCTATATCTCCGGATAGATTTTTCGGATATATATCAAGGTCTTCATTTGGACTAAATTGTCTTGGGTTGATGAAAATGCTGACCACGGTATGGTCACATTTATTTAGGGATTGTTTTACCAGGTTCATATGACCATCGTGCAAGTATCCCATGGTGGGCACCAAGCCTAGAGTTCCCCCACGGAATGCAGCAGTTATTTTTTTTATTTCGTCAATGGTTGAAACCACGACGGTTTGTTGTTTTAGTTCAGTGGTCATGATTCACCTTTTTGAGAGCGCCTTTTTTCAAGTTATAAGTATGCTCTGGGCCCGGAAACACTTCGCTTTGAACTTCATCAATGAATTCGGTGACAACATTTTGAATTACATCTGATAATTCAGCGTAGCGTTTGACAAATTTTGGAGTAAATTCAGGGTTCAATCCAAGTAAATCATGTATTACTAGAATTTGGCCATCACATTTGGACCCGGCACCGATTCCAATGGTAGGAATTTTCAGATCATGGGTAATTTCGGTAGCAAGTTCCTGAGGTATTCCTTCTAGGACAAGAGAGAATGCACCCGCCTTTTGCAAATCCTTTGCATCCTGTTTGATTTGCTTTGAATCGAGAAAAGTTTTTCCCTGAACTTTGTATCCACCGAATTGATGGATCGATTGTGGGGTCAAACCAACATGGCCCATAACGGGAATTCCTGCCTGAACAATGGCGTGGACTTGGTCCGTAACCCGTGCTCCACCCTCTAGTTTTATAGCTGCTGCCCGACCTTGTTGAATCAAACGGCCAGCGTTAGTTACTGCCTGTTCAACAGAAACCTGATAAGACATGAAAGGCATGTCGGCCACGATTAATGCCCGATGTGCCCCTCGCCTTACCGAACGTGTGTGGTAGATCACATCTTCCAGAGTTACCGAAAGAGTGTTTTCATGGCCCTGGGAAATCATTCCTAATGAGTCACCCACCAGCAAAATATCGATTGGGGTGGTATCCAGCAATTTTGCGAAGCTGTAATCGTAAGCCGTCAAAGCAGTGATTTTTTTTCCTGAATTTTTTCTTGCCGTAATAGCAGGAACAGTGACAGGCTGAGTCTTCATTTTTATTTACGGTTTTGGCTTGGAGTTAAACAGGTGGGAGCGGGAGGCCAGAAAAAATTGCCAATATCCCTCGGCACTTGCCGAAAGAGAAGCAACTTGACTTTAGAAACGCAAACTAAAACTTGAAGCCATAAAGGGTCTTCTTGTTTTAAACGTTTACTTGTCGATTTGAACCTTTCTCCGTCCCGGTCTGTTAGGATCCAAGCGGATTGTAATATTCTCTGCCTATTTTATGGTTGTTGACCTTATTTATCAACTCCTCAAGGTCACATTTTTTTTCAACAAAATCGATCTCATTGGTATTTATAACTAAAAGTGGTGTTTCTGAGTAATAAAAAAAGAAATTATCGAAAGCTTTGTTTACAGAGTCGAGATAATCGGAGTCCATAAATGCTTCGTATTCCCGTCCTCGTTTAGCGACCCTTTCTTGCAACACTTCTGTGCTCGCTTGTAAATAAATGACTAAATCCGGTTTTGGAGCTTTGGCATTGATTAGGCTAAAAATCTGTTCGTATAAATTATACTCATGGTCCTCCAGGTTGAGACGGGCAAAAACTTTGTCGCGTTGAAATAAATAGTCAATGACAACGACCGAATTGAAGAGATCCCTTTGTGCTAGTTCCGCGTACTGTTTGTACCGGCTCAGCAGGAAAAAAACCTGAGTTTGAAAGGAATAGGCTTCTTTATCTTCATAAAATTTGGATATAAACGGATTAGACTCGGTATCTTCAAGAATTAACTGTGCGCCATAAAGTTCGCCAAAAAGATTGACGAGAGATGTTTTGCCTGCTCCGATAGCTCCTTCAACTGCAATAAATCGAGGTTCGATTGTAGATTTTGTCACCGTTCCGTATCCTTAAGAGTGCTACGCTGTTTAGTTTTTATAATAATCGGACTACTATTGCAATGTTTAATGGTTTAGTCCAGATCTTCAAATTTTTCCAACAAAGATCTGGAAGAATCACCTGGGGCACGAACAGAATTTGCGATGGCTGCCGTTTTAATTAGCGATCAAAAGTTAACCCAAATGGATTGCTTCCCAAAATGATTGATTGCATACGAATTAATAACTATAATTAAAATATCTAAACCTAAAAAAGAAGCGGATGAAGAACAAAAAAATTGCGCTTGCAGTATCGGCAGGTATAGCAGCTTATAAAGCTGTAGAATTATTAAGAATGCTTATGAAAGAAGAGGCAGAGGTGCAAATTGTGATGAGTGCCAATGCCGGAGAATTTGTAACTCCATTAACCTTTGAAGTTCTTTCGAGAAAGCCGGTTTACCACCAGCTTTTTAATTTGGAAAACTCTGCGGATATGAAACATATTCGTATTGCTGAAAACGCAGATTTGATGCTTGTTGCACCAGCAACCGCTTCCACTTTGGGAAAGATGGCAAACGGTTTAGCAGATGATGCTTTGAGCAATTTATATTTGGCTTTCAAAGGTCCTGTAATGATTGCTCCTGCTATGAATGAAGGAATGTGGCGGAACTTGGCCGTTAAGGAAAATATTGAAAAATTAAAATCACGGGGAGTAAAGTTTATTGAACCGGAAGATGGTGAGTTAGCATGTAAAACCACTGGCCCGGGCCGTCTTGCCAATCTTGATACCATTTTGGAAAGAGTTAAAAGCCACTTTAAACAATTTCATGATTTGCAGGGATTAAGAATTCTGGTAACTGCGGGGCCAACTCATGAACCCTTAGATCCTGTGAGATATATCTCCAACCCTTCCTCTGGGAAAATGGGATATGCTTTAGCCGAACAGGCAAAAGCCCGAGGTGCTGAGGTGGTATTGATTAGTGGCCCTACTCATTTAAAACCACCAATGGGAGTCGGTTTCAAGGCTTGTAAAACTGCAGGAGAAATGAATAGTTTGGTCCAGCAATGTTTCCCCGAATGCGATGTATTAGTCATGTCAGCCGCTGTGGGAGATTTTACTGCAGAAAAGCTCGAAAAAGAAAAGATCAAAAAAAGAAGCAGGGAAGGGCAAACCCTTAACCTTGTTCCTACCAAAGATATTTTGATGGAAGTTTCTAAGATCAAAACCCAGCAATTTGTGGTTGGATTTGCTGCAGAAACACAAAACCTGATACAAAGTGCATTAGAAAAATTAAGAAATAAGAAACTTGATTTGATTGTTGCCAACGATATCAGTGCACCGGGCATTGGATTTCAATCCGACAACAATCAAGTGACTTTAGTCGACTCTGATGAGCAAGTTGAAAACCTTCCAAGAATGGCGAAGCGCGAGATTGCCAATATCCTATTAGATAAAATATCAAGAGGTGCTCGGAAAAAATGAATCAATACCCATTTAAATGACAACTACCTTAAAATTTTTTTAAAATGGTTAGGTAGTATTTTGTCGAGGGGAATATTCTGCTAGCGGGCGCATCGAAAACCAATTCCCAGTGAACGATTTTTTGGAGTGGTGGCGTTTCTATATACAAGATCAACGTCTTTAGCCTTGTTTCTCCAGTTACCTCCACGGATGACTTTATATTGGCCTTTCTCGGGTCCTTGGGGGTTTTTCTTAGGAGAAAAGAGGTAATATTCAGGAAAATGCCAGTCGTTCACCCATTCGGATGCATTTCCAGATAGATCATACAGTCCATAGGCTGATTTGCCGTTTTCATATGAACCTACCTTTGTGGTCTTATTTATCTCCTCATTATAGTTAAGCTTGCTTGAGTCGGGGGGAGTGTTTCCCCAAGGATATTTTACCATTAGTTTTCCGCGAGCTGCTTTTTCCCATTCTGCTTCTGTAGGCAATCGCTTATTTTTCCATTTGCAAAACTTTACTGCTTCTTTCCAAGAAATCCCTACAACAGGTTGTTGTGGTTCGTTAAAATCTGGATTATTCCATCCTTTAGGTTTTTTAACTCCAGTTACCTTTATAAACTTGGCATAAGCATCATTAGTCACTTCGTAAATATCTATATAAAAACTGCTTAAATAGACTTCATGCGCGGGATTTTCTGGACCCAACGTATGCCTGTCTGTATTGAACAAATCATGTGGTTTTAGTTCCAGCATGGACTTTTTACTACCCATCTGGAAAGACCCTTTTTCGATCAATACCATTCCTTCTGGCGGCGCAGACGCAGCATAGGCGGGTATGGTTAAAAATATTACTAAAAATAAAGATTTCATGGCATTAAATTATAATTTTTAAAGATCGGATTATAAGTAAAACTATGTCGTATGACAATTGAGAAAACTTTAAAGGACTAATTTTATGGAAAAGGTGTACTCTTATACGCAAGAATCATTTTGCCCTTTAAAAGATACTAAACATGATTTCTGAAAAAAATAAAACGATAACCTTAGCGGTTAAGGGTATGAGTTGTAATAGTTGCTCCGCGCGAATTGAAAAAAAAGTCGAAGGGCTGGAGGGAGTTTCTTCGGCAAGAGTTAATTTTGCTGCGGAAATTGCCACCATAGAATATGACCCGGAAATAATTCAGGTGGAACAATTTTCAAAAGAGATTCAGAAACTCGGTTTTGAAGTTCTTTCCACTCGCAAAGTCTTTATGATAAAGGGCATGACCTGCGCCTCTTGTGTTTCCAGGGTTGAAAATAAATTGTCTTCCCTTTCTGGAATTTTAGATGTCAAAGTCAATCTAGTTACAGAACATGTGTCGATTGAATATCTTCCTTCACTTATTAGTTTTGATGTCCTGAAGGAAAATTTGTCTAGTGCGGGTTACCAGCTATTTCCTGCTAAACAAGAGGAGAGTTTGGTTCTTGATGAAGAAAATTCTCAGCGTAATGAGCAGGCTGTTTTAAAACGGAAATTGATCTTCAGTGTTTTTATTAGCATTTTATTGATGTTTCTGAGAATGGAAGGTGAGGGGATTGCACTACCTATTTCTTTAAATTTATTGCTTTTTCTTTTAGCTACTCCCGTTCAGTTTTATTGTGGTTGGCAATTTTACCGAGGTGCATGGAATGGCATTCTCCACGGATATACTGATATGAATACATTAATTTCTATAGGAACATCGGCGGCTTATTTTTATAGTGTAGTAGCTACCTTAATTCCTTCATCTATTCCTCTTGAAGATGGACAAGTTGTCGTTTACTTCGACACTTCGGTGATGATTATTACTTTGATTTTATTGGGCAGGGGGATGGAATCACGCGCCAAACGGAACACCTCAAATGCTATTAAGAAGTTGATGCAATTACAGCCAAAAACAGCAAAAGTAGAGAGGGAAGGGAAGGAACAAGAAATTCTGATTACAGAACTGGTATTAGAAGATTCCATCATTGTACGTCCCGGTGAACAAATTCCAGTTGATGGAAAAATTTATGAAGGCAGTTCATCTATTGATGAAGCAATGCTGACAGGTGAAAGCCTTCCTGTAGAAAAGAGTGAGGGTGATGATGTATTTGGTGCCAGCATTAATAAAACCGGGTTTTTTAAAATGAGGGTAACCCGTTTAGGTCAAGATACAACTCTGGCACAAATTATTAAACTGGTGAAGGAAGCACAAGGATCAAAAGCTCCGGTTCAAACACTGGCAGATAAAATCGCAGGAGTTTTTGTTCCATCAGTAATTTGCCTGGCTGCCATCTCTTTTGTTTTCTGGTGGATATTTGGAAGTTCAGTTGCCGAGATTTCCACTTCTTCTTTTTCTTTTGCTCTTATGATTTTTATTTCTGTGTTGATCATTGCTTGTCCTTGCGCATTAGGCTTGGCGACTCCAACTGCCATCATGGTTGGTACAGGCCAAGGTGCAAAAATGGGTATTTTGATAAAAGGTGGAGAGGTTTTGGAACGAGTAGGAAAAGTTGATACCATAGTTTTTGATAAAACAGGAACTCTAACTTCGGGAAAACCTCAGGTTACCGATATTATCCTAGCACCGGGAACTCAGTTTGATGCTGAGCAATTACTCCTTTTGGCAGGATCCTTAGAAAAGGGCTCTGAGCATCCATTAGGGCTAGCTGTTGTAGCAGAAGCGCAAAGGAGAGAGCTTAAGCTAAATACACCAAGTGATTTTAGTGCTTTGCCAGGATTTGGTGTTAAGGGCATCGTAGCTGGAAAAAGCGTACTGTTGGGAAACAAAGGGTTGATGGTAGAAAATCAAATAGATATATCATCTATTGATACCCAACTTGATAAGTCAACGGAGAATGGCAAAACTCCCCTAATCGTTTGTATCGACGGTCAGGTGTCCGGGTTTATAACCGCAATGGACACCATAAAACCACATGCAAAGGAAAATGTATTGCAGTTAAAAAAAATGGGGTTAGAAGTTGTCATGTTAACGGGAGATAATCGTAAAACAGCGCAAGTGGTAGCTGGACAGCTAGGGATAGAGAAGGTGGTTTCAGAGGTATTACCTTCTGGAAAAGTGGCGGAAATTGAGAGGATAAGTAAATCTGGGCATTGTGTGGCGATGGTGGGAGATGGAATTAATGATGCGCCAGCGCTTGCATCAGCTGATGTGGGAGTGGCTATGGGAAGTGGTGCTGATGTATCAATGGAGGCCTCTGATATTACACTTGTGGGCTCGGACCTTAAGGCTGTTGTGAAATCAATTGAGTTGAGTAAAGCTACAATGTCTAAAATAAGGCAAAACTTATTCTGGGCATTTTTTTACAATATTGTGGGTATTCCCATTGCTGCAGGTGCGTTATATCCGGTTTATGGAATTTTATTGCAGCCTGTATTCGCTGCAGTAGCAATGTCTTTGAGTTCGGTGTCCGTAGTAGGGAATTCTCTTTTGTTGAATAAACTCTCTAATGAAAATTGCTGATCAGAGAGAGTATTAATTTAGTCATTGATCAATTTCGGTTACCAAGACTTCTCTGTTATATGCTGCTACTACTTCACCTCGATTGACCATGCCTATAACTCGTTTGACATCATTGTTGTGGACAACGGGTAGTTGCTCTACATCCAGTTGGGCAAATAATTCCATGGCTTGATTTAAATTATTTTCAGGTGTGAGGAACTTTACTGGTTTTACTGAGAGGTCATTGGCGACCACCAGGTCTGCGAGTTCTTCTTCAAAAATCATTTCCCGTACCATATGAAATGATAGAATTCCGGACATTTCTCCCTTGCTGTTGACCACAGGAAAATAAAAGTTTTTTGAATATGAAATAGTTTCAAGGATTTTTCTAAAAGGCATTCCTTCGGGGATATTGGTGACTTCATTATTCATCACTTCGCTCACTTTAATCGAATTTAGAATAGAAACTTCCCGGCCATGCTGAATATTTATTCCTTCTTTAAGAAGTTTTTGAATGTAGATCGAATTTTTGGTGAATCCGCGGAATGTTTGGGCGGAGACAATGCAGGTAATCATAATGGGTAGAATGATTGTGTAGTCATTGGTCAGCTCAAAGAGCATCAATATATTTGTCAAGGGTGCTTGCATCACTGCCCCTGCGACGGCTCCCATCCCAACCAGCGCATAGGTTTCTGGTGAGGCGGTGAAGTTTGGGCTAATACCATGAACTAATGCTCCAAATGCTGAACCTAGCATGGCTCCTATGAAAAGGGAAGGAGCGAAAATTCCACCCAGTCCGCCAGATCCGAGCGTTACTGAGGTGCTAAATATTTTTAGGAAAATTAATATAAGAGCCATACCCCATAGCAACTCTCCAGATAAAGCTTTTTCCATAAATTCATAACCGTTACCTAGAATTGCGGGAAATCCTATGGAAATTAAACCTACGAATAATCCTCCCAAGGCAGGTTTTAAAAATTTTGGGATGTGAACTTTTTTCTCAAAGAAATCATGGGATTTAAAGTAAAACAAAGTGAATAATCGGGCAACAAGGCCACATAATAGACCTAAAAATAGATAAAAAATGATTTCAGAGTAGCTGACAAGCTCATGAATGGGTACCTGAAATGTAATTTCGTTTCCTTCTAGAGCCCTTCCAGTTGCTGTACCAATTACTGAAGCAACAATGATTGGGCTAAAAGTGCGGATTGCGAAATCACCGAGGATAATTTCAAGAGCAAATAATACTCCAGCTAAAGGAGCATTGAAGGATGCTGCTATCCCTGCTGCTGCACCACAACCGACCAATACTCTTACCCGGTCTCTTGATAAATGAAAAAGGTTTCCTAATGTCGACCCAACTGCTGACCCAATTTGTACGGTGGGACCCTCGCGACCTGCCGAGCCACCTGAGCCAATTGTTAAAGCAGAAGTTGTTGAGCAAGTGACAAGGGTACGCTTGCGAATTTTTCCGGCTTTTAATGCAACAGAATGCATGACGCGGTGTACTCCATTTTCATTCACCGCATCGGGAAAAAAATGACAAATAATGCCTGTAAAAATACCGCCGAACATTGGCATGAGTGGTAAAAGAAAAGGCAGTGCGGTTCCCGTAACTCCTAATAAGGATAATCCTTCAGAGGAAAATACCGAGCCGAAAAATTCAATCATCCATCGGAATGCCGTGGAGGCAAACCCGGAAAGAAAACCGATTAAAGCTGCTAGTATCAGCATATTGTGATCTTGCATTAAATATGCTTTGATCTTTTCTTGAATTATTTTTAATTTTGATTCCACAGAACTTTTGGAAGATGAGAATAAGGGTTTTTATTATAAAGAAAGTGGCTTTTGATAACCATTGTATTATATTGGGACAGTTGTAGGAGTTTATGATATGCTCCTCTGAATTTTCGATTTTAATCCATAAGGAAGCTTATTAAATGGCTCAAGAAAATCCGGAAGTAATTATTGCCCCCTCCATTCTTTCAGCCGATTTTGGTCGTCTGAACGATGAGGTAAAGGCTGTTGAGCAGGCTGGCGCTGACTGGATTCATGTGGATGTAATGGATGGACATTTTGTTCCCAACATAACTATCGGACCAGCGGTTGTGGAATCTGTCCGTAAGGCAACCGAATTGCCGCTAGATGTGCATTTGATGGTGGAAAATGCTGATTCTTATATAAAGGACTTTGCTAGCGCAGGATCTGACATCATTACTGTTCATGTGGAAGCCTGTCCTCATCTGAATCGCACCATTCAGCTAATAAAGGAACAAAAGGTTAGGGCTGGGGTGGTGCTCAATCCCGGTACCTTCCTTTCATCTATTGAAGAAATCCTTCATGAAATCGATATGGTTTTATTGATGTGTGTTAACCCTGGATTCGGCGGGCAATCGTTTATCCCTTCCATGTTAGACAAAATTCAAAACCTAAACGATATTATGTCGCATTACGAAAATCCAATTGAATTGGAAGTAGATGGTGGTATAAAAACCGAAAATGCGCGAGATATTAAGGAGGCGGGGGCTAGTGTATTAGTAGCAGGTTCAGCTATTTTCAATGCAAACGATTACAAAAAAGCAATAAAATCTTTGCGGGAAGCTTAGATTAGCGAGGGGATGTATAGGCAGATTTTAGGTTTATTGCTGTAATTTCTTATTGGGATTCTAAAATATGGAATAATCCGATATAACTTAATTGATAGCGTATTACTTATAATTAAATTTTTGCGCGACAATATAAAAGCCCGCTTATATTTTGAATATAAGCGGGCTAAATATTTTTAATTTATTTTACTAAGACAAAGGTTAAAAATTATTCGGCGTTTTCATCCAAACCTTGCTCAAGTTCACCCATAAATATCGTGGTATCCTCTTTTGCAGGTGCCTTAGCTGCGGCTTTTTGTGCGGCAATTTCCTCCAACTCCTCCTTGCCTTCCTTGCTCAAACCCCATGGCTCTAAGCCTTCTTTTTTAAGTCTTTTAAGGGCCGCAATTATTTTTTTAAGTTTGGGTTCGTCTATATCCTGAATTGAGACGAAAGCATCTTCATGACCATCGTATTGGCACCATGCCTGAGTATAGCAATTGGTGTTTGCTCGGATCATTTTTAAAGTAATATTAGCGAAATGACAGTGAACGCCAATAAGTGCGCAGACTTTTATTTTGTTGTGATCGATTGTCAAATTTGGATGACAGGGGTTGATCACTGCCTCTGGATCAATTTTAGGATAAATAGGCCGATAGTCGGGCATTGGAATCACATTGCAGCCTGGAATTTCTCTAACTACGTCCATTGCTATGTCCGCTTTGTGCATAGTTTGTTCATTCCAACCCCAAACAATCATTGGTCCTGGGAATAGGGTAGGATTTCTTCGAGTTAATAATTCTCGTGCTGCTTTTTCGATGGCATCATCTGTAGGTACATGTTCTCCTTCCACTAAGTCCATTCCCGAACCGTGCTCCGGTTGGAAGATACCCATTGCAGCAGCAGAGGGTGGAAGTAAACCAATTGGACCTAATTCTAATTTGGGCATCTAAACAAACCTCCAAAAAGTTTCTGGCAAAAAGAGCTCGTACATTCCGAGATATTTGCTAGTAATAAAAGCTTTATTTTAGAAAGGATTAAAGGCTTTTCTGAAAAAAGCATCTTAAATTTAAAAATCAACAGGGAGAAAACCCCTCTAGCAAGAAGCGTGCATACTATTATTTATAAAGGGCTATGTCAATATTAATATGGTTAAAACTTGAGTGATTTACGGCTGGCGAAAACCCAGTCATATTTTTATGGGGACTGAGATTAAAACTCCCTTCTTTCCGCCCATTTAAAGGGATCCTGATGCCAGGTGCGAAGTGACTCGATTTGCTCATTTGACAACATTTGCATGGATTGGGCTTCCTTTAGCAAGTCTGGGAAGGTGAGGATAGAGTGATAATTACAATTTATTTCGTCAAAACGACGTTGTGTGTCGCTGAATCCGTAACTAAAAATGCATAAACAATGTTCTACAATTCCGCCTGATTTACGAATTGCGTTCACTGCATTGATTGCACTTCCACCTGTCGAGATAAGGTCTTCAATTAATAAAACATTTTGACCCTCAGTGAGTTGCCCTTCAATTTGGTTGCCCATGCCATGAGTTTTTGCGATAGCCCTCACATAAATAAGGGGTTTATTCAATCTGTCTGCTAGGGTGGTGGCATGAGGGATTCCCGCTGTAGCCGTTCCTGCAATGACATCGAGCTTTTCAATGGATGCATTTGAGTATTTCACAAATATTTGTGAGATGAAAGACCGATACTCCTCCTTTCCCAATAAAAGGCGGTTGTCATTGTAGATGGGCATTTTGTATCCTGATGCCCAAGTAAAAGGCTTTTCCGGACTGAGGCGTATGGCTCCCGACTCTAAAGCCATTCTTGATAATTTAGCAGAATCACTCATTGACTTTGCCTTCTTCGTGCTTGTTTTCTTCGATAGTCTTCTGATGGATATAGGGGTTCAAAACTTCGATGAATGAATTTTTCATTGTCCCTGGTTCTTGATTCTACGGAACCCAGCCCACGGAATGTAAAGCCAAAGAGCCAGATTGATTCTTTAGCTCCTCCAATGGCTGTAGTGCTATTGAAATTGTTCCGATGGATATAGTCAAGACTCAATCCCCAGCATTTACAGGGGTCATCATACAGTAAACTTAAATTGTTTTCCCGATGAGTATCTGTTACTTCATCCAGCCTTGTGCTGGCTCTTAAATTCCACCATTTTTTGAAATCCCAATCCAGTGTAGCCACGGTGGATATAGAACTTCTACGGTTCCATCGTCTTTCAAGGTACAAAGTAAGTTCATCCATGGGCCTAAACCCAACCTGGAAGTTCCAATATGTAAAAACATCATTATTATAAT
>CAZMBO010000036.1:0-15558 GCA_964564655.1 uncultured Nitrospina sp.
CACTCAATGGGGGGATGGATAGCTCTAGCTGGTATTATTGTTCTGGGTCCGCGATTGGGAAGGTGGGACTCCGAAGGTCGCAGTCGCCCTATCCCTGTCAGCAACATTCCTTTCATGGCATTAGGAACTTGGATGCTATGTATTGGCTGGTTTGGGTTTAATGTCATGTCAGCAGCAACTCTACAGGGAATCTCCGGTTTAGTAGCAATAAATTCATTATTTGCAATGGCAGGCGGAATAATTGCAGCTTTTATTATTTCCGACAATGATCCAGGCTTCATTCATAATGGAGCACTTGCTGGCTTGGTTTCCATTTGCGCTGGTTCTGATCAAGTCCATCCAATAGGTGCCTTGGCAACCGGAGCCGTAGCGGGTTTTATTTTTGTAAAAGGTTTTATCTGGGAACAGGAAAAATTAAAAATTGATGACGTGCTAGGAGTCTGGCCTCTACATGGTTTGGCGGGCTCATGGGGTGGCATTGCTTGTGGTATCTTTGGGCAGGAAGCCCTGGGCGGAATGGGAAAAGTAAGTTTTATTGCGCAATCGATTGGAAGCCTGATTGGCATTATTGTGGCCCTACTTTTTGGATTCACTGTTTATAAAATTCTAGATGTAACTTTCGGGATTCGTCTTACAAAAGAAGAAGAGCAAAAAGGCTCAGACCTTACACTGCATAAAATTGAATCCTACCCAGAGGATAAAAGTAGCCGCTTCTAACTATTTGAGAATTGCTTATGAATAAGTTTGTCTTTTGCACTTAGAACCCCAAGCTCCTTTAAAATTAATGAGTTATGAAAAAGAACTCTTTAATAATTATAAGGTTGACAGTAAATCCTCCCACCTTATATACTTCGGCCTCTTAGCAGGATTCCAGGGGAAAGTGGTATTATAATAAATACATACGGTTCACTTATTTTTCCCATCCCGTAGCAATTTTTCCTGATAAATTTATTACAGGAATGTGCTGATATTCTTGAGGCTTAATGATGGAAACCAATCCTTTGGCGACAGAAGAAGAGGAAGAAGAACAGATTGATCTGGCACCGACTGAGGAAATCATAAGCAAGTTGCCGGACAATTCGCGGGGCCATCTAATTCCAACTTTGAATAAAGTTCAAACCGCCTATCGATTTCTTCCAGAACCAGCAATGGAATTAATGATGGAATTCTTTAATATTACTCGTGCGGAAATATATGGAGTTATCTCATTTTACCCCCAACTCAGGATTACTGAACCTGGCAAATACATCATTAAACTATGCTATGGAACAGCTTGTTTTGTTAAGGGAGCGCCCATTATTAATGATAAAATTCACGACAAATACCATATAAAACCAGGTGAAACTGATAAATCAAAATTGTTCACTTTGCAGACCGCTTCATGTTTGGGAAACTGTGGGGCTGCACCCATGGCCATTATTGGTGAAGATACTCACGGGACAATTGATCCCGAAAAAACGTTCGACATACTTTCGGAATACAAAATAGATGACGAAGAAACGCCAGTTACAGAGGAGGTAGGATGAGTACCGTTGAAAAGAAAATTCTCAACGTAAAAATCAACGGCGAAGAGACCACCGTTCCCGAGGGAACAGTTGTTCTCGAAGTGTGCAAGCAAAATGATGTTGAGGTTTCAAATCTTTGCTACAACCGCAAACTAAAACCTTTTGCCGCCTGTCGAACCTGTATGGTTGAAACTGTTGTCGATGGAAAAAAAGAACTGGTTTACTCCTGCACACAACCTGTTGCGGAAGGAATGGAAATCAACACAGCGACAGAAGAAACCGATCGCTACAATAAAGCCTGCCTTGAAATGCTTCTTGTGGAACATCCGTTAGATTGTCCCATTTGCGACAAATCGGGAGTCTGTCCTCTGCAAGACAACACTGATTTGCTTCAGCTTTATGATGGTCGATTCGAAACCCAAAGACGAAACGAACCTAGCATTAAAACGAACCCAATCATCGAGTTTTATCTTAACCGCTGTATCATGTGCGGCCTTTGCGTGAGAGCCTGTGATGAAATTCAGGGTGTTCAAGCCCTGGACTTCCATAAACGCGGAATGAGTGTTGGTATTGGGACGGCAAATGACGAACCACTGGACTGTGAGTTTTGTGGACAGTGTATAACGGTTTGTCCTACCGGTGCTCTTATGGATATGACATCAGAAGCTAGAGGCTTGGCGGCGATGTTCACCGAAACTTATTCAACCTGCAATTACTGTTCGTGGGGTTGCACAGTAAAACTTGAAACGAAAAAAGGTGAGGTCATTCGAATTGAAGCCGATGAAAACTACAACATCGGAATAAACGAAGGCAATCTATGCGCAAAAGGACGATTTGGTCATGGAATCATTCATAATGATCAGCGAATTGAGAATCCACTAATGAATGTGGGAGGAAATTTTCAGGAAGTCACTTGGGATGAAGCGCTCCGAACTATAGCCGATCGAATGCAAGCTACAGTTAACCGTAGTGGTCCAGACAGCCTTGCTGCAATTGGCTCCGAAAAACTGACCAACGAAGAGAACTATTTGTTACAAAAGTTATATCGAAACATTCTAGGGTCCAATCAACTAAACAATCTTGCAAATATCAGGGCTCCGTATTTAAATCAGTTTATGTTAAATTGTTTTGATAATGGCATTGCCTCACAACCCATTACCAAACTACAAGAAGCAGATGTAGTTCTGGTTTTCAATTCAGATCTTCCTTCAGAATATCCTGTAGGAGGAAACTCTGTTCGATTTGGCACCATCTTTAACAACACAAACATACTGATTGCCAACCCAAGGCGAGTAGTTTTTGAAAGCGAAGCGAAAGTGGATGTGCGCTTAACATACAAGCATGGTGCAGACTTAGCCGTCGCTTCTAGACTTACAAGAATCATTATTGATAATAATTTGATTGATGTTAAAAAAGCAAAATCCTCTGTCGATAATTTTGATGAGCTTGTTAAATCTCTTTCAAAATATACAGCTAAAAACACAGAAAAGTTAACAGGGCTTCCAAATGACATCCTTACCCTAGCAGCAGAAAAATTTGCACGTGATGCGGATAAATTCGTTCTGGTTGGCAACGATGTCTTAGACACCGGCCAAGGAGAAGAAGTTTTAAACGCTCTTCTTAATCTTTGCACCTTGGTAAATTTTGGCAACAAAGGAAGTGTCAGCATCTACCCACCCAGAGAGCATTGTAATTCACAGGGTGTTAATGATATGGGCCTTACACCTGAGTTTCTACCTGGGTACCAACCGTCAAGTGGAGACAAGGATTCCGACCTTTTCGAAAGTTGCAAAAACGGGACAACCAAATTTCTATATATCGCAGGAGAAGATCCCATCGGATCTTTTTATAGACCTCAACTAGTCAAAGAGGCGCTCAAAACCGTTCCGTTTTTAATTGTCACAGATGTTTATATGACGGAGACAGCCAGAATGGCAGATTTGATTCTTCCCTCTTCCACATATGCAGAGAAAGATGGAACATTTACAAATATGTCCCGACATGTACAAGGAGTGGCATCTGCCGTTCTACCACAGGGTACTTCAAAACCCGATTTTGACATCCTGATTGAATTGGCAGAAACATTAGGTAAACCATTTGAACATTCTACTCTTTCTGAAATCCAGCAGGAAATTGAACAAGCAGCACCTATTTATCAGGGAGTTTTTCCAGGTAAAGAATCAAAACAGTGGATTCCTGCTACATCTAATAAAAAACCTGCATTGAAGGTTAATTCTACTGATAATGCATCTGAAATAAATCACGATAATTATCCATTCACGCTGCAAACTAACAACCATATGTTTCATATTGGAAGTTATAGCCAGCATGCTAAGGCATTGGTCGAGATTGGACCTGAATGCATCGCTGAGATCCATCCTGAAGATGCAAAAGGGTTAGGGGTTTCTTCCGGAGATCAAGTTATCATAGAATCTTCAAACAATAAGGTCCAAGTAAAAATTAAAACTACAAAAATAACAAGCCCAGGCATGATCTACGTTCCGAAGAACTGGCCTGAGATTGCTATCAACGATTTACGCAATGGTGAAGAAGGTTTAATACAAGTAAAAGTATCCAAATCCAGTTAACGTACACAAACTAATTTCAAGCCATGACTGACTTAAAAGAGAATTTACATACCGATCATATGGTCCTGAACATGGGCCCATCCCATCCTGCAACACATGGGACGGTAAAATTTCTACTGACTCTAGATGGAGAAACTGTCGTCAATCTGGATGTAGAAATTGGTTATTTACATCGTGGTTTTGAAAAAATGTGTGAAAGTGTCACCTATTCAAACGTGTTTCCCTACACCGACCGATTAAACTACTGCTCTGCAATCATGAATAACATCGGATTTGCATTGGCTGTAGAAAAATTATGTGACATTAAAATAACAGAACGTTGTAAATATATTCGTGTTGTGACTAATGAACTCGCGCGAATTTCTGATCATTATACTAATATTGCGGCAGCCGCATTAGAGCTTGGGGCCTTGACTGCCTTCATCTATTTTGTGGAAGCAAGGGAAATTGTCTGGGATTTACTCGAAAAGGTTTGTGGCGCGCGCCTTACTTCCAACTATATCCGCATTGGTGGTTTGATGTGTGACCTACCTCCCGGGTTTGATGATGATCTAAAAGCTGCGTATCCTAAATTGGATGATCTTTTTGAAGATGTAGATAACTTACTCACTAAAAACAGAATATTTATTGATCGTATGGAAAACACGGGTGCGATTCCTGTAGAAAGTGCCATTTCATGGGGCTTTACAGGTCCCTGCTTAAGGGCATCAGGCGTGGATTATGATGTCCGCAAAAATCATCCTTATCTCTGTTACGACAAACTCGACTTTGACATTCCTCTGGGAAAAACGGGAGATAATTTTGATCGGTATTTAGTTCGGATGGAAGAGATCAAGCAGAGCCTTAAAATCATTAAACAAGCCATGCGTGATATGCCTGATGGCCCTATCAATGTCGATCACCCCTATCTAAGAAATCCTGCCAAACCCGATGTGTACAAACGAATGGAGGAAATGATCGCACATTTTAAAATGGTTATTGACGGATTAAAGCCTCCTGTTGGAGAAGTATATTTCCCCACAGAAGCGGCTAATGGCGAACTTGGGTTCTATCTAGTAAGTGATGGCACGGGCAAACCTTATAAATGCCGTGTCCGACCCCCGTCCTTCACTTTAACGCAAGCCATGCCAGAAATGTGCGAAGGAGGAATGTTAGCAGATATCATACCCACATTCGACATGATCAATATGATTGGCGGCGAATGCGATCGCTAACACTCTTATTTGAGAAAACCAACCCCAAAATTATTCGTTAGCAAACCTGCCTTGTTGTTTTAAAGTCCGATTTAAATTTTAAAAAGTATCTCTTGAAACTCCGCGATCGCGTCCACGCCCCCCAGGAGTGCGACCCAGCGATTCGGTGAAAACATCTCCCTGTTGTACTAAACCATCGTGTGCGGTGCGAATGGTACCAACTCTATTTTCTTTAATTTCATTGGCAGCTTCATCAATAAGCTCTTCCTCTTTCTTTTCCGCATCGCTTTTCTTTTCCGCATCGCTTTTCTGTGTTTCTGCTGTATTTTCAGTTTTAGCAGCAACCTCCTGTGGCTCAGAATCACTTTCAATTGCTAGGTCTTCAGCTTCTGCTTCTTTCATGGAACCTTTAAAGTTTTTGATACTACGACCAAAAGCAGACCCTATCTCCGGAAGTTTTCCGGCGCCAAAAATGATCATGATAATTATTAGAATAACCATTAATTCTGGAAAACCAATTCCCATCATAAGACTATCTCCTTAACACTGTTGTATTTGACAAGTCTAACAAAATAAGAACTGAATTGATAGAAGTTTAAAGCTAAACCCAGGAAAAGCATAATTATTAATTCAATTTTAATGCAAAGTTGACCATAATTCCTATTCGGTCTATATTACTTATTCCAAAACAAATTGTAAGCAATAAGCTTTTGAACGCGGACTGTATTAATGAATAAGGATGTTCCTATCGACATAGAGAAGCTGGTTTTAGATAAAATTGATAAGGGTGTTGTTGGTTCCAGCCTTTGCTTAGAGAATCGCAAACTTGGCGATGACGGCGTTTTTAAATTATCTAATTTAGAGATTTTATCTGAAGTTATCTGCTTAGAGTTAGGTGAAAATAATATTAGCGATGAGGGTGTGCGTACCTTGTGTGATTCCCCCTATATCGAAAATTTGAAAACCTTAAATTTAAAATCAAATAACATCACTGAATTAGGGGCAAAGTCTCTAGCAAATTCACCTAAATTGAAAAACCTGGAACATTTAATTCTTAAATTTAATCGAATTGGGGAAATGGGGGCTAGTTATTTAGCTCAATCGGAAACTCTGACGAATTTAAGCACTCTTGATCTTTTTCGGAATAGAATTGGGGATACGGGCGTTAAAATTATTAAAAAATCTAAAATCTTCCAAGGTGTGAGCCGTATGAGGCTTGACTAAAGTTGATGGATTTATCTAGAGCGTTTCCCCGCAGTCCAAAACAAAAAATGGCTGGCATAGTTCATTTAGGCCGAATGATTGACAAAGGCCGTGCATATAAAGAAAAAAAACTAGCAGATTATATTTACCCCTGCCCCCTTGATAAAATCATTCTAGATTTTTTCTGTATCGAAGCGGATACATTCGCAGACATGACTATAGAAAAAAAGGATGAGGAAATCAGTAACTGGGCTAAAGAGTTAATAAAGTCTAAATCACCGAACGAGTTGGATTTAATTAACAAAATAATTCTTGAAAAAAAACCTGATTCTGAAGACCGTCTAAAATACTACAATAAAATAAGGGATAAAATCGACCCATCAAGGTCTGACCTGACAACATGGGTAGACCTTTTGGATCTTGAAGAAGGACGTTTTCCCCAAAAAGTTTCTTAAGGCTAATCCGTAAGGCAAGCTTCTGCCTAAAGGTAAATTTCTTCAAATGCAAGACTCACGACAACAAAAAAACCAGGGAAGGTTTCGCAAAAATCAAGCTATAAAGAAATCAAAATTTAAAAAGACTTTTCTTGGTAATTTGTTCTCCGTTTTTCTCTTTTGCCTATCAACTGGGCTTATTGGTGCTGGTTTTATTTATTTTCACTACTCCAGAGACCTTCCTGACGTTGGCAAGCTTAAAGATCATCAACCCAGCACCATCACTCAAGTCTATTCAGTCAATAACGAAAAAATTGCGGAATTTTATATTGAAAAAAGAATCATGATTGCATTTGAAGATATTCCATTGTCATTGAAACAGGCCACCCTGGCTGTGGAGGATTCAAACTTTTATTCCCACTTCGGGATTGATCCAAAAGCTATTTTTCGCGCCTTTATAACCAATTTGAGGGCTGGACATGTTGTAGAAGGAGGCAGCACTATTACTCAGCAGCTGACTAAAACAATGTTTTTATCTAGAGAGAAATCTCTTCCAAGAAAAATTAAAGAAGCAATTTTGGCAGTGCGCCTGGAGCTCGTTTTTTCTAAAGATGAAATTTTTGAAATGTATCTAAATCAAATTTACTACGGTCATGGTACTTATGGTGTAGAGGCCGCTGCCCGAAACTATTTTGGAAAAAGTGTGAAAGATTTGACCATTGCGGAATGCGCTATGATTGCGAGTTTACCTAAAGCACCCAATAATTATTCACCCTATAGAAACCCAAAGAAAGCCCTAAAAAGAAGAAACCATGTGATCCGACGAATGGCTGACAACTCATTCATAAGCAAGGAACAAGCTGAATCCTTTATGGAGGAAGAATTTCATTTAGGCAAAGTAGAAAAAATGTTAAATAAAGCCCCCTATTTCGTAGAACATGTCCGACGTATTCTTGAAGAAAAATTTGGGAGTAATAAACTGTACCGAGCTGGCTTAAAGGTATACACCACCCTCGACATGAAAATGCAGGAAACAGCACAACGAACAATTAAAAAGAATTTGCTCGTTTCAGATAAACGATACGGTTATAGAGGCCCTATTGGAACAGTAGATATTTCCCGAGGAGAATTAACGGTCCGAAATACCATGATTAGGCAAAATGGTTTTGTTGATGAAGAAAGCATTAAAGTTGGCAGCACCATTTATGGAACGGTGATGTCAGTGGGGAGTTCTCAAGCGCGGGTTATTTTGGGGACAGAAGATGGGTATATACATATAAAAGATATGAATTGGGCCCGCAAACCTAATCCCAACCTAGATGGTAGATGGGCAAAAATTAAAAATCCAAGTGAAGCCCTTACTCCCGGGGATTTGATAATGGTTAAAGTGCTCGGCAGAAAACAAGACAGTTCCGGGTGGTCTCTTGCCTTGGAACAAGAACCAGAAGTTGAAGCAGCACTCATTAGCCTCTCCCCTTCCACAGGCCAAGTTAAATCTATGATAGGTGGTTATGATTATAATAAAAGCCAATTCAATCGAGCTGTACAGGCTGTCCGCCAACCAGGCTCCGCTTTTAAACCAATTATTTATGCGGCCGCCATAAATGAAGGCTACGCCCCGGCAAGCATAATTATTGACTCTCCTATAATTTTTAAAGAAAAAAAGGACGCCTTTGAAAAATGGAAGCCTGTAAACTTTGAGGAAAAATTTTATGGACCAACATCTTTGAGAGAAGCATTAGCCCACTCCAGAAACGTAGTAACCGTCAAATTAATGCAGAATATTGGAATAAAAAGCACAATCCGGTTGGCAAGAAGTTTGGGAATCACCTCCAACCTTGAAGAAAATCTATCGATTGCTTTAGGGTCATCCGGTACAACTCTTTATGAACTCACATCTGCTTATTCAGCATTTGCGAACTTGGGCAGCATGACTAAACCTACGGTTATTAGAAATATTAAAAGTCGACAAGGAAAAGTATTATTCACCGCTGAACCCGAAACCACACAGCCCATTTCCTCCGCAACAGCACATATAATGACAAGTTTAATGCAAAGTGTTGTCCAAAACGGAACGGCAACCAAAATCAAATCTTTAAAAAGACCTGTTGCTGGAAAAACAGGAACTACTAACAACTTTGTAGATGCATGGTTTATAGGTTATACACCTGAATTAGTAACAGGAGTATGGGTGGGGAAAGACAAAGATAAACCGCTAGGAAAAAACGAAACTGGCTCGAGAGCTGCAATTCCAATTTGGTTACAGTTTATGCAAAAAGCTTTGGCAAACAAGCCCATAACAAACTTTCCCGTTTCAAGCGATATTCAGTTCATTAAAGTTCAACCAGAATCAGGAAAGCCCGCTAAATATAGGGATATCGGTTCAAGTTTTGAATTATTTTCACAGGACTTCCTCCCAGAAAGAGAGCAGCCATTTCCCTTACAACCACAACAATCAGAAGAGAGTTTTCAATAATAAATAGCTTTAATTTCCTTCAACAATTTTCTTTTTTCTCACTGTTAAAGCAAATATATTTTTTTCTGAATCACCTGATTCCAGCAGATTGGTTTTTCCAGTCACCCCAGGGTAATTATTCACCATAATTAAACTATCTCTAAGCTTTAAACGATTATCGGCCCCTGAAATAATACTTTTAAATATTATTCCAGCTGCATCATATGCTTGAGCAGATAAATGAGATGGAGACTCACCATAGTTGTTTTGAAATTGCTCCACAAATCTTTTAACTTCAGCCTGATGAGAATCTAAATAAAACCCATCTACAAAATAATTTGATTTTAGATATTTACCTACCATCTTGGTTAACTCAGGTGAATTCCATCCATTGGCTCCCAATAGGGTTATTCTATCAACGTTATAAAAAGCCAGTTGGGGTATAATTAAACCAACTTTGTCATAGACACCGGGAATAAACATTGCGTCATAACCCAGTTCTAGTGAAACCTTAAGGTTTTCAATCTTATCGTTAAATCGGTGTTCCATATCTACTCTTGGCCGCGATAATATAGTTGGATCGCTAAAATCTTTTCGATCTTTGTTCTCTAATATTTGTTTTCTGGTTATTCGATCAAGGTCATCATCCGCAATACCACCCAACGCCAAAATCTGATTTTTAAAATCGTTCTGAGATCTGTCGTAGCTTGAAACGCCAACAACCTCACCACCAAAACTTTCGACTGCCTTTAAAAATTCATCCTTTAACTCTTCACCAAATGACTCCATCGGATAGAGAACAACAAATCTTCTTAATTTAAGCGTATTGATAGAGTATTCAGCTAAAAACCGGGCTTGTATTTTACGCGTCAAGGCATTTCTAAAAATGTAAGGGCTTGTTTCTACCAGATCGGCCGAAGATGCTGTGGGAGAGAAGACGGGTAATTTAAATAAATCAGCAACATCGGCCGATTGTTTAATTTCATCACTTAATAAAGGACCAAGCACCCCAACTGTTTTTGGGTTTCTGGCTAAATTTCTTAGAATCTCCTCAATCCCAATAGACCCAGATGAATTTTGAACATTTAAAAATATTTCATCCCTCGAGGTCTCAGGAAGAAGGTTGTACGCAAGCTGAATTCCCTGCAAAACTTTTTGCCCTGTGGCAGCAAGTTTCCCCGTCAGGGGCAAAACTACCCCCACATTAATTTGTGAATCATTTTCAGTTTGTATTGTCTCCAATTCCCTTTTCAAAACTTCTGATTTTTGGTGCTCGGGGAATTTATATAAAAACTCTTCTGCCACAGATTTATATCCCCTTATATCTCTTTGCTCTCTATGCAGGGATAATTTTTTTAGCAAGAGGAGATCAGCAGGAAAACCTGTTTCATATTTTTGCAGTAAAGATGAGAGAACCCTTTCATCAAGCTCACCATCAATCATTTTTTCAGCACGCTTGAAAGCTTGTTCACTCATCTCCCTATCGTCAACCTGTTCATAAACCTTCTTTAACTTCTGGATTCCTTCATCAAAACCAAACCGCATCGCATCTAATCGGGAAAGAAAATATAATGCCTCCCATTTTCTCTTTTTATCTAACGATTTCCGGATTACAGCCTTAAAAAGCTTCTCTGCTGCCCCAAATTTTCCAATCTCAAAATTACAAACTGCCATATTAAATTTTATATCGTTAATAAGCAGGTTATTTGTATGTTCTTTCAAAACCATTTTATAAAATCTCAATGCGGTGGAATAAGATTTCGCATTTTGATCAATTAACCCAAGTCGGAAAAATGCTTTGGACCTTCTTTTTCCTCTTTTAAACTTCTCCAGGTAAGTATGGTAAAAAGGTTTTGCAGCTAAAAATTTGCCTGAATGAAACAATTTTTCAGCCTGCATAAATGGTTGGCTATAGGCTACTTTGCCTAAGGTCTCATTGTTGTTATGGTTAGAAAAATCCGACCTTCCTAATTGCGCCTCTGACTTAAATGGAAAGATTAGACAATAAATAAAAACCAATAAAATCGTTGTATATTTTTTGAGACTCTTTTGTGAGGAAAGGATAATCATTTCGGAAGAGAAAGGCATTATTCACATTTTTTGGGTCAACCTTGTAGTTTATTCTCTTTAATTATCTTTTTATTTGCACTGGCGTTCTCTCAAGATCAATTCAATCAAAGTTCAAGTTATGAACCTGAATATGACTCGTTGGTACCATGACAAAAATTTATTTATGTAGACTCGGTTTTTGAGATTACTCCCCAAAAGTTTCTGCGTAGAGCTTGAGTCTCAAGGCATTCAACTTAATAAAGCCATCAGCATCATTTTGACTGTATCCATGGTTATCCTCAAAGCTTGCTATATTCTTGTCATACAAAGATTTTTTAGCCTTCCTACCCATAACTGTACAGTTTCCCTTATATAGTTTTAAACGTACCTCACCCGTTACATGTGCTTGAGATTGGTCCACCGTTTGTTGAATAAGCTTTCGCTCTGGTGAAAACCAGAACCCGTTATAGATCATTCGCGCATAACTGGGAATTAAGGAGTCGCGTAAAAATGTTACTTCACGGTCTAGGGTAATGGATTCAATGGCGCGGTGAGCCTGGTGCAAAATAGTACCCCCTGGAGTTTCATAAACACCACGTGATTTCATTCCCACAAAACGGTTTTCGACAATATCAATTCGACCAATTCCATTTTTTCCACCATATTGATTGAGTCGTTCTAATAATTTTGCAGGACTCAACTTTTCTCCATTTACCGCTATGGGGTTTCCCGCCTCATATTGGATTTCAATAATAGTTGGCTTATCGGAAGCTTTTTCAGGTGAAGTGGATAACAAAAACATATCATCATCGGGACACTCCCAAGGATCTTCCAGAACACCGCCCTCGTAGCTGATATGAAACATATTTCGATCCATACTATATGGTTTTGCTTTTGTGACTGGTACAGGGATGCCATGAGCTACTGCATAATCGATTAATGCAGTTCTTGAGTTCAAGTCCCATTCTCTCCAAGGAGCAACAATAATAATTTCAGGGTTCAGAGTATGGTAGGCCAGCTCAAAACGAACCTGATCGTTACCTTTTCCCGTCGAACCATGTGAAACGCCATCTGCCCCTTCCTTATTTGCAATTCGTATCTGCTCTTTGGCTATCAAAGGTCTCGAAATTGATGTTCCTAAAAGATAGTTATGTTCGTAAAACGCATTAGCTCTCAACATTGGAAAAACATAGTCTTTAACGAATTCTTCGCGTAAATCTTCGATATAAACTTTACTGGCCCCCGTTGCTAAAGCTTTTTCCCGGACCGGATCTAACTCCTGTCCTTGGCCTACATCTGCGGCAAATGCGATTATCTCGCAACCATATTTTTCCTTAAGCCATTTGATAATGACAGAAGTGTCTAATCCACCGGAATAAGCTAATACAATTTTTTTTATTGCGTTTTTCATAGTTATTTTTTAAGTTATATAATTTTCTTTATAAATAACACTAATTAATATTTATGCTCTAATTTTAATTTCAAGTATCATAACCTTCTTACACTACAAGCTCCTACTTTAGAAATGATCGTATTCGATCATCCAATGCATTTTGATCCTTGGTAAATGACTGTAATGCTGATTGGGTCATTAAATCATCCAAAGCAATAGATTCCGACCAATTATCCAAGCAAGGAATTTTCCCCTGGTCATATATTTGTTTTAATTCCGCATCACTAAAATCGTAAAATAAATTCATACCATGTTTTCGACAGAAATCTACTAATTCATTGCCTTGCATTTCATCCAGACCATTTTCATTCATTAAATCATCAACAAATGAAATAAACTGGTCAGGCATTTCCCATAGGCATGGAAACCGCTTTGCCAATGGATGACTATTATTTATACCCGGAACTATTTCCTCATTTAAACGCGACATTACTTCGTTCGCTGCTTTTCCAGATTCCTGAAACTCTTTTATAGCTTTTGGCGGAATAGTCAACACATCTAGCCCCGCAAGGAAAGCTACTTGTTCACCATTTCTAATACTGGCGCCGATCAATTTGGATTGTACATCTTTATACTTTTCTCTTGCTCTTATAAGGGCATTTTGTGTTGAAAGAGTCACTTTTTCTCCGACTTGATCTCCGGAACCAGCTTCGTGGGCTATCACTACTTGATTTAAACGCCCTAAAAAAACATTTACAAAATCGGGGTTGGACAATCTGGCAGCAAGATAATTTTGCCTCACTGAAAAGCCAAGTGTGAAATTGATTGGAATATTTTCCTGAGTTAGTTTTTTAACTGCCAGGTAACCTTCCGGGGTAAGTGGTACTTTTACAATAAAAAATTCCGGGCAAACCTTGAAATACCTTCTACCATAATGCAGGGTACGTTCAATATCTCTAGAAACAGCCGGGTGTAATTCTATACTAACCTTTACCTTAAAAGCCTGTACAAGTCGTAAAGCAATTTTACAATTAATTACAAATCCTACTTCTAAAATAAGCTCTTCTTCAGTAAGTTCGAGCCCTTCATCGCGGATTTTTCGTATAGTATCTTCAATAACCTGATCCATGACCCCGCTTTGAACTACCTGATTGGCAAGCGTGTTATTGGTGGTCAAAGCAGTCATTTCAAGCTTCCAGATATCCTGAGCTTTTTCTAATTCACCGGTATCAACCCAAATCTCACTTCCCAAAGATTTTAATTTAGCCAGCAAAGGATCCGATTTAGACTTTGGCGCACCGCCCACTATCTTCTCATAAGCCAGTGCATGCAACACTTCGTCCAGTTTCTGACCAACGGTATCCATATTCAAATCCTTTCTAATATCCGGGTTTTTTCAAAATCTTAAACATATTTCTTTTATAAATCTCTACCCCAGGTTGATCAAACGGATTGACACCAGCTAAATAACCAGTCATCACAATCGCTCTTTCAAAAAAATAAAATAACTGACCTAAGGATTCTGGAGTACGGTCTTTAACTTTAATAGAAAGGTTTGGCACCCCACCTTCTTTGTGCGCAAATGCGGTGGCTTCATAGGCTTTATTGTTCACATGATCCAAGGTCTTTCCAGCGAGGTAGTTTAAACCGTCCGCATCATTTTTGGAAGCAGGGATTTCTAATTGCCGGTTGGAATTTTCGATTAATAAAAAGGTCTCGAAAATATTGCGTTTCCCCTCTTGAATCCATTGCCCCAAAGAATGTAAATCTTTGGTAAATTCAACCGACGCAGGAAATATTCCTTTATGGTTCTTGCCTTCACTCTCCCCTACTAATTGTTTCCACCATTCCGCAAAATGATGCAAGGCCGGATGAAAAGACGCTAAAATTTCAGTAGTCAAACCCTTTTGATACAATAAATATCGATATGCGGCATACTGATAAGCATCATTTTCTAATACGGAACCTTGAGAATACAGTTCTTCTCCTTTGCAGGCACCTGCTACTAGCTTTCCAATGTCGATCCCTGCAACTGCCATTGGCAAAAGACCAACCGAGGACAGAACCGAAAACCTGCCTCCCACATCATCCGGAATAATAAACTTTCGATAACCTTGATCTGTAGCCAGGTTATTCAGCGCTCCTTTGTTTAAACCTGTCGTGACGACAATCCTATCCTTTGCACCATCCACTCCATATTTCTTCTCGATTAACTGTTTAAATAAACGAAAAGCAATAGCAGGCTCCGTTGTTTCTCCTGACTTGGAAATAACGTTCAAACAAACATCATGCCTTTCAACCAGCTCTATCAAGTCTGAATGATAATCAGAACTAATATTATGGCCAGAGAAAAAAATTGCAGGCCCGCCTTCTTTTCCAATTTGATTTGAAAAAGAGGGCTGTAAAAATGTCAGCCCTGCTTGGGAACCTATATAAGACCCTCCAATCCCAATCACTATAAAAACATCACATTTTTCGCGAAGAGAATTCGCCGCTTCTTCAATACCATTCCGAGTCAATTCGGATAATGCAGGGGTTTTCCAGCCAAGAAAATCAGAACCAGGCCCGTGGCCTTTTTCCAAGTTTTTATGGCACAACTGAATATTCGAAAGAATGGCTTCTAAATCATTTTCAGAAATGAAGTTCTTTAGATTACTAAAATCGAGAGATAGGCAAAACATGAGTTACCAGAAGAACATTGGGAATAGTTTCTTTAATTTATTTTTTTAAACCTTTAA